>NZ_JMPL01000001.1 GCF_000735365.1 Kluyvera ascorbata ATCC 33433
CATTGTTACTTCAACCATATTCGTTACCACGCGTAAATCAGGAGAATGCCAGGAATGGAGAGACGCAGAGCAGCAGGCCGGTAATGATGATAATCACCAGCGAGACGCCTTTGTATTTGTGTAGCGCCGGAACTTTGTAGACCAGCCAGGCCGGAATCAGGCAACCCACCATGCCGAAAATCGGGCTACAGATAGAGGTGAAGCTCAGCACCGGCGCATTGAGCACAATGGCGCTCCAGGCCAGCAGGATGGCGAAGATCATAATCCCGCGCTGAACCAGCTTCTGATTGATTTTGTCTTCCGGCATTTTGCGGCGCAGCAGGTTGATAACAATCCCCTGCGTCGCTTCGCGAAAGCCCAGATAAACGCCAAAGAACGCGGTCATCACGGCAAAGATATTGAGGATGACGCTCACCACGGTGACCCATGCACCCGCGCTGCCATTAATAAACTGGGCGGCAATCGCCAGCGCCGAGATGTTCTGCTCATAGGCTTTCACCGCTTCATCGTGGCCCATCGCCAGCGTAAAGGAGACGGCGTAGAAGAAGACCACCACGAACAGAATACCGAAGGCAATGTTCATCGCCCGCAGCGCTTTGTGGCGCGCCACTTCGCGGGATTTCTCCTTTGAGCGATAAGAGATAACCATCGGGCTCAGGGTCTGAATAAACAGGATAGAGGTCAGGGTAAATGGCAGCGTAATGATGGCGTTTTTAATCAGCAACCCCATCGGCGGCAGCGTGCCGGCGTTGTACAGATGCCACATCCCCACCATCGATACACCCAGCGCCGCCACGACCAGCAGCTTAGTCAGCACCATAAAGCTGGAGACTTTAAACAGCAGCTTTTCACCGCGCGACGAAATGGCCACCAGCACGCAGATAAGCACCAGACCATAGAATGGGTTTTCCGAGAGCAGCCCATCGGTGACGCCGAAAGTATGCAGATAAGAGGCGCTGTCGTTGGTAATCGCCGTGGAGTAAACGAACATCCAGATAACCAACATGATGAAGTAGAGCGCGCCGAGCAAGATCCCCCAGTTTTTGCCGAGGTAGCCGCTGATAACGCTCGGGTAGTCTTTACACTCCGGTGATTCAGCAAGCGTATTAATAAACAGACGCTGGAACAGGTACATCGCCGGGTAGCCGACGATGGAGGAGAGCAGGAAGACCCACAGTCCCATCAGGCCAACCTGAACGGGTAAGAACACGATCCCCGCCCCGATAGCCATCCCGATACTCATAATGACCCAGCCAACGTCGGTACTGTCGAATTTTATTGCCTCCTGCCATTCACTTTCTGACATGCCCGCTCGAGCGGCCGCAGACGACGTCTGTGCGGGTGCAACTGAGATTGTTTCCATAACAAATTCTCACTCTTAGTGTGTAGGGGTTTATTGTTTTATTACAGTTTGATGTTCCGGATAGTCCGAATATTACAGGCTTATTCACTGCCTTTTTTAGAGTAAGAAAATGATAACGCGGGTTCAGGAGAAAAAGCTTGCAACTCTTTACGTAGGGAAACGCTGAAAATAGAAAATATTCCTATGATTAGCGCAAAATTAACCAATGTATTTCTCTTTTACTAATAAAAGAGAGATTTCGGTGGTTTTTGCTTTCGAATGGATAATTATAATTAATTGTTTTTTAAGTAATTTTAACTTGATAATGATTTCTGAGACGTTGAGCGCTGCGAGGGTTTTGTGAGATAGCACAACGCGCCATGTTAATAAGATGTGACGTTAAAGAAAGGCAAAAAATGATGGCTATCACACCAACGCCTCGATTTAGTGAATAACTCCATTGTTTGTATGGATATGGTAAACAATCAGAATATTACGCTACGATGCAGAGCGTGCTTTGCCAGATGCTGAAAAGCAAAAACCCCGCCGAGGCGGGGTTTTCTTTAAAGAGTGAAACTGACCGATAAGCCGGGTTCTGTCGTGGACAGTCATTCATCTAGGCCAGCAATCGCTCACTGGCTCAAGCAGCCTACCCGGGTTCAGTACGGGCCGTACCTTATGAACCCCTATTTGGCCTTGCTCCGGGTGGAGTTTACCGTGCCACGGACTGTTACCAGCCGCGCGGTGCGCTCTTACCGCACCCTTTCACCCTTACCTGATCCCGCTTGCGCGGGCCATCGGCGGTTTGCTCTCTGTTGCACTGGTCGTGGGCTGTTACACCCCCCAGGCGTTACCTGGCACCTTGCCCTATGGAGCCCGGACTTTCCTCCCCTCCGCCCGTCTCCCCCGAAGAGGACGACGACGAAGCGGCGACTGTCTGGTCAGCTTCGGCGCGAAGTATAGAGGGTTTGCGCGTCGATGTCACCCTTCGATCCGCATCCCGACCTGAATTGTGGCGGCGATGTTCCGGGAAGTGTGGTAAATATTCTCCGCCGCATCGCGGAAGGCTTCTTCCAGTGAACCAATGCGGTTCAGCACGCTGAATACCGAATCAATCCCGTACTGGTGTACCATGCCAACATCGCGCGTCAGGCTACCGGCAATACCGATAACCGGCTTGTGGTACTTCTTCGCCACGCTGGCCACACCTACCGGCACTTTGCCGTGAATGCTCTGGCTATCGAGGCGGCCTTCACCGGTCACCACCAGCGTGCAATCATGGATATGTTCTTCAAGGTTCAGCGCCTGGGTCACAATCTCAATGCCGCTGCGCAGCTCCGCGCCGAGGAACGCCATCAGCGCCGCCCCCATCCCGCCAGCCGCGCCGGAACCAGGCACTTCTTTTACGTCAATGCGCAGCGATTTCTTAATCGCGTCCGCGTAGTGCGCCAGATTACGATCCAGCTCGACGATCATCGCCTCCGTCGCTCCTTTCTGCGGGCCAAAGATACAGGATGCGCCAAAAGGTCCGGTCAGCGGGTTCGTCACATCGCAGGCCACGCGAATCGCGCAGTTTTTCAGGCGAGCATCAAGTCCTGAAATATCAATATGGTTGAGGCTCATCAGGCTACCGCCACCAAAACCGATTTCCGTGCCGCTGGCATCGCACAGCTTCGCGCCCAGCGCCTGCACCATACCGGCGCCACCGTCATTGGTTGCGCTGCCACCAATGCCGATAATAATGTTTTTCGCCCCGCTCTCCAGCGCCTGAAGGATCAGCTCCCCGGTGCCGTAAGAGGTGGTAATCAGCGGGTTGCGCTGCTCTGGCAGCACTAATGCCAGACCGCTTGCCGCCGCCATTTCAATAAAAGCGGTATTCCCGTCGCCGGAGATCCCCCACTGTGCTTCCACGGCTTCGCCAAGCGGACCGGTGACCGTTGACGTCACTGAACGACCCTGCGTTGCCGCAATCATCGCCTCAACCGTTCCTTCTCCACCGTCGGCGACCGGCACTGACACGAATTGCGCTTCCGGAAAGATTTCCCGAAATCCTTTTTCTATGGCCTGAGCTACCTCAGTGGCAGAAAGGCTTTCTTTATAAGAGTCTGGGGCGATTACGATTTTCATATCTGAGCCTATTAGCGCACGACGCCGGAGGGCGTTTCACAGCTCCGGCCTACCCTGTAAGCCCGGCACGCAATGCGCCACCGGGCACAACGTCCTTAGCGAGTGACTTCCACTTTCGCCAGTTTTTCGTAATAGCACGCCAGAGCGCTATGGTCGGCGGTTCCAAGACCATCTGCACGCAGCGCCTGCATCATCTCCATCACCGCGGCAGTCAGCGGCAGCTGCGCGCCCACGCCGTGCGAGGTATCCAGCGCATTCGCCAGATCTTTAATGTGCAGGTCGATACGGAAGCCCGGTTTGAAGTTACGATCCATCACCATCGGTGCTTTCGCATCCAGCACGGTGCTGCCCGCCAGTCCGCCACGAATCGCCTGATAGACCAGATCCGGGTTAACGCCCGCTTTGGTCGCCAGCGTCAGCGCTTCAGACATTGCCGCAATGTTCAGCGCCACGATCACCTGGTTTGCCAGCTTGGTCACGTTGCCCGCACCAATATCGCCGGTATGCACCACGGAACCCGCCATCGCTTTCATCAGATCGTAATACTTATCGAAGATGGCTTTATCACCGCCGACCATCACCGACAGCGTGCCGTCGATAGCTTTTGGTTCACCGCCGCTCACCGGCGCATCGAGCATATCAATGCCTTTCGCCTTCAGCGCGTCGCTAATTTCACGGCTGGCCAGCGGTGCAATCGAGCTCATGTCGATAAGCACGGTGCCCGGCTTCGCGCCTTCGATAATGCCGTTTTCACCCAGCGCCACTTCTTTCACGTGTGGCGAGTTTGGCAGCATGGTGATGATCACATCACACTGTTCAGCAATCGCTTTTGCCGTGGTCGCCGTTTCAGCACCGGCGGCAATCACTTCGGCAATCGTTTCAGGATTACGGTCAGAAACCACCAGCGAGTAACCCGCTTTCAGCAGGTTTTTACTCATCGGTTTACCCATGATACCCAGGCCAATAAAACCAACTTTCATCGTCATTTCCTCAAATGTGTATGTATTCGGTGGTGGTTACTTCTTGAAGGCGTCAGCCAGCTTCTGCGTACCGGCACGGAACACGCCGAGATCGCTGCCAACCGCCACAAAGGTCGCGCCCCACTCCAGATAGCGGCGCGCATCGGCTTCTACCGGTGCCAGAATGCCGCTTGGCTTACCGTGCGCTTTGGCACGGGCGAAAATATGTTGAATCGCCTGCTGCACTTCCGGGTGAGAAGCGTTACCCAGATGGCCTAACGCCGCGGCCAGGTCGCTTGGGCCAACGAAGATGCCATCTACGCCTTCAGTGGCGGCAATGGCATCAACGTTGTCGACGCCCAGCTGGCTTTCGATCTGCACCAGGATGGTGATGTTTTTATTGGACTGCGCGAAGTAATCCGGCACGGTGCCAAACATGTTGCCGCGATGAGAAACGGACACGCCGCGAATGCCTTCTGGCGGATAACGGGTCGAAGAGACCGCCTGTGCGGCTTCTTCTTCGGTTTCCACAAACGGAATCAGGAAGTTGTAGAAACCGATATCCAGCATGCGCTTGATAATCACCGGCTCGTTGGTCGGGATACGCACAACCGGTGCGCTCGCGCTGCCTTTTAAAGCCATCAGCTGCGGGATGAGCGTCGTCACGTCGTTCGGCGCATGTTCACCGTCCAGTACCAGCCAGTCGAAACCGGCCAGTCCTAACACTTCAGTGCTGATTGGGCTGGAGAGTGCGGACCAGCAGCCAATCTGAACCTGTTTTGCCGCCAGCGCAGCTTTGAATTTGTTAGGGAAAATCGCGTTATCCATTTTCATTACCTTAAGTTAGTCGTGGCTTACTTACGCAGTTCCAGACGTTTGATGTCGCCAACCACGAACAGGTAGCAAACCATCATCATCAGCGCAGAGCAGCCTACAAAAATCAGTGCGCCATTAAAGGAGTGCAGCTCACTCACGATATAGCCAATCACCAGCGGCGTGACGATAGACGCCACGTTACCGAAGACGTTAAACAGCCCGCCGCACAGCCCTACAATCTCTTTTGGCGCCACGTCGGAGATAACCGGCCAGCCGAGTGCACCAAAACCTTTACCGAAGAATGCCAACGCCATCAGGGTAACCACCAGCGCGGTGTTATCGGTGTAGTTACACAGAATAATCGTCGATGCCAGCAGCATGCCCAATACGATAGGCAGCTTACGGGCAAAGGTCAGCGTACAGCCACGACGAATCAGGTAGTCGGAGAACAACCCGCCCAACACGCCACCGGCAAAGCCGCACAATGCAGGAATAGACGCCACGAGCCCTACTTTCAGAATCGACATGCCTTTGTCCTGCACCAGGTAAATTGGGAACCAGGTGAGGAAGAACCACGTAATGGTGTTCAGGAAGTACTGACCGAAGAAGATCCCTAACATCATACGGCTGCTCAGCAACTGCTTGATGTAATCCAGCTTCGGACCTTTTGCCGCATCGCTGCCCGGCTTTTTATGGTCCATATCGACCACGGCACCGTTATCCGCAATGAACTTCAGCTCATCTTTGGACATGCGCGGATGGTCGGTTGGGTTATGGACGAACTTCACCCACATCCCGGTCAACACGAAACCAATCACACCCATCACGGTAAAGACGTGCTCCCAGCCCCAGGCGAAGGTTAACCAGCCCAACAGTGGCGAGAACAGCGCTAAAGAGAAGTACTGCGCGGAGTTAAAGATAGCGGACGCCGTGCCGCGCTCTTTGGTCGGGAACCAGGCCGCTACGATACGGGCGTTAGCCGGGAAGGAAGGCGCTTCAGAGAAGCCCAGCATAAAGCGCATGAAGAACATTGAGACGCCCGCCCATGCCAGTGGGAAGAAGCCAACAAAGCCCTGCAGGAAAGTAAACAGCGACCAGAAGAACAGACTATAGGTATAGACTTTCTTCGAACCAAATTTATCCAGTAACCAACCACCGGGGATCTGCATGAGCAAATAAGCCCAACCGAACGCAGAGAAGATGTACCCCATTTCGACCGCGCTCAGACCCAGCTCTTTTGCCACCGACGTACCGGCGATGGAGAGCGTGGCGCGGTCCGCATAGTTAACGGCCGTAACAATGAAAATAACTAAAAGAATTAAATAACGGGTATGCATTCCTTTTGTTGATCCAGAAACATCAGCTGTATCGTGTATCATTTTATTATCCTCGGGCACAGAGAACCTTAATTATATTTTTATTATTAAGGTCTATTTCGCTGATTATTTATTGATAACTGGCAATCTTAATCAATCGATAATACGCCATGAAATCGAGATTCAGTATAATCAGGAAACGATAGCCATACATTGTGCAAAAACACAATTTAATAGCCTTATAAAATCTTTTAGTTATTCATATGCACATAACACTGGGCGCTGATGCACAATTTCAATTTTTGATACCCTTGCGCCACAAGGCATGACGACAATAGGTGATCTTTATCACATTTTTAGATTCCAACACCTGACATGCTTTATTCCATAATCAAAGTGTTCTTATTTTCCACATTGAATAACCTGACACTTATAACATTTATTATTTTACCCACTGGCTGGAGAATGCTGGACAATGGCTAACATCGAAATCAGACAAGAATCGCCGACTGCCTTTTATATTAAAGTGCACGATACAGACAATGTCGCGATTATTGTTAACGATAATGGATTAAAAGCAGGAACCCGCTTTCCTGACGGTCTGGAATTAATTGAGCATATTCCTCAAGGGCATAAAGTGGCCCTGGTGGATATTCCCCACAATGGCGAAATTATCCGCTACGGTGAGGTCATCGGCTACGCCGTTCGCGACATCGTCAAAGGGAGCTGGATTGATGAGTCCATGGTTATTCTGCCGAAGGCACCGCCGCTGAATACCTTACCGCTGGCAACCCGAGTGCCAGAGCCGCTGCCGCCGCTGGAGGGCTACACTTTCGAAGGCTACCGCAACGCCGATGGCAGCGTGGGTACCAAAAACCTGCTGGGTATTTCAACCAGCGTACACTGCGTGGCGGGCGTGGTGGATTATGTGGTCAAAATTATTGAACGCGATCTGCTGCCCAAATACCCCAACGTCGACGGCGTGGTTGGCCTCAATCACCTGTACGGCTGCGGTGTGGCGATCAACGCCCCGGCGGCCATCGTGCCCATTCGCACCATTCACAACATCGCCCTGAACCCTAACTTTGGCGGCGAAGTGATGGTTGTGGGCCTCGGCTGTGAAAAATTACAGCCAGAGCGTCTGCTTCAAGGTACCGAAGATGTAGAGAGCATCCCGGTCGACAGCGCCAGCATCGTACGTTTGCAAGATGAACAGCATGTTGGTTTTCGCTCAATGGTCGACGACATTTTGCAGGTGGCCGAACGTCACCTGGAAAAACTCAACAAGCGCCAGCGCGAAACCTGCCCGGCCTCTGAACTGGTCGTCGGCATGCAGTGCGGCGGAAGCGATGCGTTCTCCGGCGTGACGGCAAACCCAGCGGTAGGCTACGCGTCTGACCTGCTGGTGCGCTGCGGCGCAACCGTGATGTTCTCGGAAGTAACCGAAGTGCGTGACGCCATCCACCTGCTCACGCCGCGCGTCATCAACGAAGAAGTGGGCAAACGCCTGCTGGAAGAGATGGCCTGGTACGATAACTATCTCGATATGGGCCAGACCGACCGCAGCGCCAACCCGTCTCCGGGCAACAAGAAAGGTGGACTGGCAAACGTGGTGGAAAAAGCGCTGGGCTCTATCGCTAAATCCGGCAAGAGCGCCATCGTGGAAGTGCTTTCACCAGGCCAACGCCCAACCAAGCGCGGCCTGATTTATGCCGCCACCCCGGCAAGCGATTTTGTCTGCGGCACCCAACAGGTCGCTTCCGGCATTACCGTACAGGTCTTCACCACCGGCCGCGGTACGCCGTACGGTCTGATGGCCGTACCGGTCATCAAGATGGCCACCCGCACCGAACTGGCGAACCGCTGGTATGACTTAATGGATATCAACGCCGGGACCATTGCCACGGGCGAAGAGACGATTGAGGATGTGGGCACGAAGCTGTTTGAGTTCATTCTGGACGTGGCGAGCGGGCGTAAGAAAACCTTCTCGGATCAGTGGGGTCTGCATAACCAGCTGGCGGTGTTTAACCCGGCTCCGGTGACTTGATTACGTGATATTCAAGAAAAAGGTTATCGGGAGGCTATCATGCCTCCCGATTTTTTATGCACTCACTAAAATCACGTCAATGCCCTGCCGACGCAACCCTTCCAGACTTTCATTCGGCACGCCCTCATCAACAATAATCACATCAATACGCTGGGTATCAATGATCTTATGCAGGCTGGAGCGGTTAAATTTCGTGGAGTCCGTGACGACGACAATGCGCTCAGCCACTTCACACATCCGGCGGTTAAGCCGGGCTTCGTCTTCATTATGCGTGCTGATGCCGCGCTCGAGATCAATGGCATCGACGCCAAGGAACAGAATGTCGAAGTGATAATTCTGTAACGACTGCTCCGCCTGGTCGCCGTAAAACGACTGCGACTGACGACGCAGGTGGCCACCGGTCATCAGCAGCTCAACGCCTTCTGACTCCAGCAACGCATTCGCGACGTTCATGCCGTTAGTCATGGCAATGACGTCCGTATGCTGGCGCATCAACCGTGCAATCTCATAGGTAGTGGTACCGGAGTCAAGAATCACGCGATGGCCGGGTTTAATCAGCTCAACGGCGGCTTTCGCGATGCTACGCTTCACCGCCGTATTCAGAGAGCTTTTGTCTTCGACAGAAGGTTCGGTCGCTGGCGTATTGCTATCGCAGATGAGTGCGCCGCCATATGCGCGCACGGCAATGCCCTGCTTTTCCAGGAAGGCAAGATCGTTACGGATCGTTACCGTCGATACGCCGAACCATTCAGAAAGATCGTTTACCTGCACGCTACCCTGCTGCCGCAACCGCTGGATAATCTGCTCGCGTCTTTCACTGGTTCCCGTCACACGCTTATCGGCAGAAGAGTCGGTGTTGCTCATAAAGATTCCTTTGATTGATTCTTTCGTTTCATTTCTTTTTGCTTATTAACACCTTTCTTTTCTCGGAATGCAAGCCTTAAAAAGGCCTCGCATGGCGACAAACCCCCTCAACACACCTTTCATTTTGTTTCTTTTGTGAAACAGATCCGAAAATGGAAATCTTTCATTTTATTTTTAAATCCACGTAACGCAGTATTAAATGAAACAAAACGAAAGATAAGTATCATTACAATCTGAGTTGGAGAGGAAAGTGAAATATCTTACAACTATGGTGGAGCAGCACAAACGGGGAAAAACAAACGGAATTTATGCCGTTTGTTCCGCGCATCCACTGGTCCTGGAATCCGCCATTCGTTATGCCCAGGCAAAACATTCTCCGCTGCTCATTGAAGCAACGTCGAACCAGGTCGATCAGTTCGGTGGCTATACCGGCATGACCCCGGCTGATTTTCGCCGCTTTGTCTGTGAGTTGGCTGACTCACTGAACTTCCCGCAGGATCGCCTGATTCTGGGGGGCGATCACCTTGGCCCTAACCGCTGGCAAAACCTGCCGGCCGATCAAGCAATGAATAACGCCGACGATCTGATTAAAAGGTATGTGGAAGCTGGCTTTAAAAAGATCCACCTCGATTGCAGCATGTCCTGCGAGGGCGATCCCGTTCCATTAACCGATGCGATCGTCGCCGAGCGCGCTGCTCGTCTGGCTAAAATTGCCGAGCAAACCTGTGCTGAACACTTTGGTGAATCGGATCTTGTTTACGTTATTGGCACAGAAGTTCCCGTCCCTGGCGGTGCCCATGAAGCATTAACTGAACTCGCCGTCACGACGCCTGATGCCGCTCGTGCCACGCTGGAAGCGCACCACCATGCGTTTGAAAAGCAAGGGTTGGATGCCATCTGGCCACGCATCATTGCGTTGGTTGTCCAGCCGGGCGTTGAGTTTGACCACACCCACATTATTGATTATCAGCCGCAGAAAGCGGTTGCGCTAAGCAAGATGGTGGAAGCCTATGACACGCTGGTCTTCGAAGCACACTCCACGGATTATCAAACACCGCACTCGCTGCGTCAGTTAGTGAAAGATCATTTCGCTATTTTGAAAGTTGGCCCTGGGCTGACCTTCGCCCTGCGCGAAGCGCTGTTCTCACTGGCGGCGATTGAAGAAGAACTGCTTCCCGCCAAAGCCTGCTCTGGCCTGCGCCATGTTCTTGAAACCGTGATGCTCGATCGCCCGGAATACTGGCAAAGCCACTACCACGGTGATGGCAACGCTCGCCGTCTGGCTCGTGGCTATAGCTACTCTGACCGCGTTCGCTACTACTGGCCAGACAGCCAAATTGATGAAGCCTTTGAAAGACTGGTGCGCAATCTGGCGGACGAACCCATTCCCTTGCCGCTCATTAGCCAGTACCTCCCTTTACAGTACGTAAAAGTCCGCGAGGGAGATCTCAACGCTACACCGCGTGAACTCATCATTAACCATATTCAGGACATACTTCAGCAGTACCACGCCGCCTGTCAGGGCGTTCCGTCTCATAACGAATAACAACAAAGAGGAAAGCGCTATGCCAAATATCGTACTCAGCCGCATCGATGAAAGACTGATTCATGGTCAGGTCGGCGTGCAGTGGGTCGGGTTTGCGGGGGCAAATCTGGTATTGGTCGCCAATGACGAAGTCGCAGAAGACACCGTGCAGCAAAACCTCATGGAAATGGTACTGGCTGAAGGGATAGCCGTGCGTTTCTGGTCGCTACAGAAAGTTATCGACAATATTCACCGCGCTGCTGACCGACAGAAAATCTTACTGGTGTGCAGAACGCCAGCTGATTTTCTCAAGCTGGTTGAAGGCGGCGTTCCCGTCACCCGCATCAACGTAGGCAACATGCACTACGCCGAAGGTAAACAACAAATTGCCAAAACCGTTTCTGTCGACGCCAATGATATCAACGCGTTCAACGGCCTGAAGGCCGCCGGAGTGGAATGCTTCGTTCAGGGCGTTCCGACAGAACCTGCTTTGGATCTCTTTAAACTACTTTGAGGGATTCACAATGGAAATTAGTCTGTTACAGGCTTTTGCACTAGGCATTCTCGCCTTTATTGCAGGCCTGGATATGTTCAACGGGTTAACGCATATGCACCGCCCGGTAGTGCTGGGCCCACTGGTTGGTCTGATTCTGGGCGATCTGCACACCGGTATTCTTACCGGCGGTACGCTGGAGCTGGTGTGGATGGGTCTGGCACCGTTAGCCGGTGCCCAACCGCCTAACGTCATTATCGGTACCATTGTCGGTACAACGTTTGCCATTACCACCGGCGTGAAGCCTGATGTTGCCGTCGGCGTTGCGGTGCCGTTTGCCGTCGCCGTGCAAATGGGCATTACTTTCCTGTTCTCCGTCATGTCCGGCGTCATGTCCCGCTGCGACCGTATGGCGGCCAATGCCGATACCGCAGGTATTGAACGGGTCAACTATCTGGCTCTGCTGGCGTTAGGCATTTTCTACTTCCTCTGCGCTTTCCTGCCGATTTACTTCGGCGCGGAACATGCGAAAACCGCCATTGATGTCCTGCCAGAACGTCTGATTGATGGGCTGGGCGTCGCGGGCGGCATCATGCCAGCGATCGGTTTTGCCGTGCTGCTGAAAATCATGATGAAAAACGTCTACATCCCTTATTTCATCATTGGTTTCGTTGCCGCAGCCTGGCTCAAGCTTCCGGTCCTGGCCATAGCCGCCGCCGCGCTGGCCATGGCGCTCATTGACCTGCTACGTAAATCCCCTGAACCGACTCAACCTGCGGCACAGAAAGAGGAATTCGAAGATGGCATCTAATCAACAGACCCTGCCGAGTGTTTCCGATAACGATGAGACGCTGCTGACCGGAGTTAACGAAAACGTTTATGAAGATCAGCGCATTGGCGCAGATCTGACTAAAAAAGATATTAACCGCGTGGCCTGGCGTTCCATGCTGTTACAGGCCTCTTTTAACTATGAACGTATGCAGGCTTCCGGCTGGCTTTATGGCCTGCTGCCCGCGCTGAAAAAGATCCATACCAACAAGCGCGACCTCGCCCGTGCCATGAAAGGCCACATGGGTTTCTTCAACACCCACCCGTTCCTGGTGACCTTTGTGATTGGCATTATTCTGGCGATGGAGCGTTCGAAGCAGGACGTGAACAGCATTCAAAGCACTAAGATTGCCGTAGGCGCGCCACTCGGCGGCATTGGCGATGCCATGTTCTGGCTGACGCTGCTGCCTATCTGCGGCGGCATTGGTGCGAGCCTGGCGCTTCAGGGTTCCATCCTCGGCGCGATTGTCTTCATTGTGATGTTCAACGTGGTGCATCTCGGCCTGCGTTTTGGTCTGGCCCACTATGCTTATCGCATGGGTGTCGCGGCGATTCCGCTAATCAAAGCCAACACCAAAAAGGTGGGACATGCCGCATCAATCGTCGGTATGACCGTCATCGGCGCGCTTGTTGCCACCTACGTTCGTCTGAATACCACGCTTGAAATTAAAGCGGGTGATGCCGTCGTCAAACTGCAGGCTGATGTTATCGATAAGCTGATGCCGGCCTTTTTACCGCTGGTGTATACCCTGACCATGTATTGGCTGGTTCGTCGTGGCTGGAGCCCGCTGCGCCTCATCGGCATCACCGTTGTACTGGGTGTCGTCGGTAAATTCTGCCACTTCCTGTAAAACAAAAGAGGTCTGAGATGTTGGGAATTATTTTGACCGGGCATGGCGGATTTGCCAGCGGAATGGAAAAAGCGATGAAGCAGATCCTCGGCGAACAAACGCAGTTTATCGCCATCGATTTTCCAGAAACCTCCACCACCGCGCTGCTCACGTCGCAGCTTGAACAAGCCGTAAACACGCTGGATAGCGAGGACAGTCTGGTGTTTCTGACCGACCTCCTTGGCGGCACGCCATTCCGCGTGGCCTCAACGCTGGCGATGCAAAAACCCGGCAGAGAGGTGATTACCGGCACTAACCTGCAGCTCCTGCTGGAAATGGTGCTGGAGCGTGAAGGCCTGAGCAGCGAAGACTTTCGCCTACAGGCGCTGGAGTGTGGGCACCGCGGCCTGACAAGCCTGGTTGATGAGCTGGGGCGCTGTCGTGAAGAGGTTCCAGCAGAGGAAGGGATATGACGCAAATCCTTCGCGCCAGACGCTTGCTGACGGAACGGGGCTGGCTTGACGATCATCAGATAAGCATTGATGACGGTATCATTACCGCCATCACTCCCATACCTTCAGGCAGCCCGCAGCGCGATGCTGAGCTGCTTTGTCCAGCCTACATCGATACCCACGTCCACGGTGGTGCGGGTGTCGATGTCATGGATGAAGCACCGGACACGCTCAACAAGCTGGCAATGTATAAAGCGCGTGAAGGGGTGGGTAGCTGGCTCCCCACCACCGTTACAGCTCCGATTGAGCAGATCCATCGCGCGCTGGAGCGTATTGCCCAATGCTTCCATGCTGGCGGCCCTGGTGCTCAGGTTTTAGGTAGCTATCTTGAGGGCCCTTACTTCACACCACAGAATAAGGGCGCTCATCCTCCTGATTTGTTCCGGGAGTTGGACATCCACGAGCTGGATAAACTAATAGCCCTCTCGCAGGGCACGCTGAGGGTGGTCGCCCTCGCGCCGGAAAAACCAGGCGCGATACGGGCTATTCAACATCTTAAACGACAAGGCGTGCGGGTAATGCTGGGGCATAGTGCGGCAACCTGGGCGCAGACCAGCGCCGCTTTCGATGCTGGAGCAGACGGTCTCGTGCACTGCTATAACGGTATGACCGGCTTACACCATCGGGAACCTGGCATGGTCGGTGCGGGGTTAACCGACCCGCACGCGTGGCTCGAACTGATTGCTGACGGGCACCACGTTCACCCAGCCGCGATGAAACTCTGCTGTTGTTGTGCAAAAGATCGGGTCGTATTGATTACCGATGCCATGCAGGCTGCGGGTATGCCTGACGGCCCCTACACGCTGTGCGGTGAAAAGGTCGAGATGCGCGGCGGCATTGTACGAACCGTTTCCGGCGGTCTGGCAGGGAGTACGCTCTCGGTGGATGCCGCCGTGCGTAATATGGTTGAGCTCGCCGGGGTTTCTCCTGAAGAGGCAATCCATATGGCCTCTCTGCACCCAGCCCGCCTTCTGGGGGTAGACCAACAGCTTGGTTCACTACAGGCAGGTAAACGCGCCAGTATTATCGCCCTCGACGGCGGGCTGCATGTGCAGCGCGTTTGGATTCAGGGTCAGCACCTCTCCTTTTAACCCGCCTTTACGATGAGATTACCTGGCCTTCGTTCATCGAACGAAGGCCTTTCTTTTCCTTTCTTTTAATCAAACCACTAATCCGCTAATGGTTTTATCTATGCATTACAAATCAATAAGATAGAAAACAACAGCGTTTCATTGATCACAGTTTTCGTTTTATTTCATTTTGCATCATTGAACTTTCGATTTCTTTTCTATAGATTTTAATTAACTGATACGCGAAAAAGTGAAACGAAACGAAAGACAACGACATTTTGCCTGCGTCGGATGTGGACTTCACAAGACTAAGGACTGAGTTATGCCAGAAATCTATACCCCCGCGCCCGCTGCAACCGGTACCTGGACCGAAGAAGAGATCCGCCAGCAGCCTAACAGCTGGATCCGCTCACTGAATAATATCGCCAGCATCCGATCCGATATTGACGGGTTTCTTGCACCATTACTTTATAAGCACGATCTGCGGATCGTACTGACCGGAGCTGGTACCTCTGCATTTATCGGCGAGATAATCGCCCCCTGGCTCGCCAGCCATACCGGCCAGAACATCAGTGCAGTACCAACCACCGATCTTGTCACTAACCCAATGGATTACCTGAACCCGGCGCATCCGCTGCTGCTGGTCTCTTTTGCTCGCTCCGGCAATAGCCCGGAGAGCGTCGCCGCCGTTGAACTGGCGAATCAATTCGTACCTGAGTGCTACCACCTGTCGATTACCTGCAACGAAGCAGGCAGCCTGTATAAAAACGCGGTCAATTGCGACAACGCGTTCGCTCTGCTGATGCCAGCAGAAACCCACGATCGCGGCTTTGCCATGACCAGCAGCATCACCACGATGATGGCAAGCTGTTTGGCCGTGTTTGCACCCCAGGTCATCAATAGCGAGACCTTCCGCGACGTCGCCGACCGCTGCCAGGCCATCCTGACCTCACTGGGTAACTTCAGCCACGGTGTCTTCGGCCACGAAGCCTGGAAACGAATCGTCTATCTCGGTAGTGGTGGATTACAAGGCGTTGCGCGTGAGTCAGCCCTGAAGGTGCTCGAGCTTACGGCCGGTAAACTGGCAGCATTCTATGACTCACCAACCGGTTTCCGCCACGGGCCAAAATCACTGGTCGATAGCGAAACGCTTATCGTGGTGTACATCTCTAGCCACCCTTACACGCGCCAATACGATCTGGATCTCCTTGCAGAGCTTCGCCGCGATCGACAGGCAATGCGCGTGGTCGCGATTGCGGCGGAAACGGATGCCGTCATCGAAGCCGGCCCGCATATTCTACTACCGCCAGCACGTCACTTTATCGATATGGAGCAGGCATTCTGCTTCCTGACGTACGCCCAGATCTTTGCCCTGACGCAGTCAATTCATGTTGGTAATACGCCAGATACCCCATCCGCCAACGGCACGGTTAACCGTGTAGTACAAGGCGTTGTTATTCATCCCTGGTTGGCTTAAGAGGAATACATCATGAGCATTATTTCTACCAAATATCTTCTGCAAGACGCCCAGGCAAAAGGCTACGCGGTGCCTGCATTCAACATTCATAACGCAGAAACTATCCAGGCAATTCTCGAAGTTTGCAGCGAAATGCAGTCGCCGGTGATCCTGGCCGGCACGCCAGGTACGTTTAAACATATTGCGCTGGAAGAGATCTATGCGCTGTGCCGCGCTTACTCCAATACCTACGATATGCCGCTGGCGCTTCATCTTGATCACCATGAATCCCTGGATGATATCCGCCACAAAGTGAATGCTGGCGTACGTAGCGCCATGATTGATGGCAGCCACTCTCCGTTTGAAGAGAATGTGAAGCTCGTGAAATCGGTAGTGGATTTCTGTCATGCCCATGATTGCAGCGTAGAGGCTGAACTCGGACGTTTAGGCGGCGTGGAAGACGACATGAGCGTCGATGCGGAAAGTGCTTTCCTGACCGACCCTATGGAAGCAAAACGCTTTGTCGAACGTACTGGCGTAGACAGCCTTGCCGTCGCCATTGGCACTGCGCATGGCCTCTATACCAAAAAACCAAAAATCGATTTCCAGCGCCTGGCGGAGATTCGTGAAGTGGTTGATATTCCGCTGGTGCTGCATGGCGCAAGTGATGTACCGGATGAATATGTGCGCCGCACCATCGAGCTCGGCGTGTGTAAGGTCAATGTCGCGACCGAATTGAAAATAGCTTTCGCTGATGCAGTCAAAGCGTGGTTTATTGAAAACCCACAGGGGAACGATCCGCGTTATTACATGCGCGTCGGTATGAACGCTATGAAAGAAGTGGTGCGCAGTAAAATCAATGTATGCGGTTCTTCTCAACGGTTGTTACCTACGCTGCATGATTAATATCCGTTAACAGATTTACTCATAAAATATATTAATAACAACTTACCTCTCATTTTGAAAAGGTCATGATTAATTTCTCATGACCTTCATATTATACTAATGGAAATAATGGAGTACTCTACATGACACAGGACAATTCCATAAAGTCACGAGTATGGGAGTTTTTTCAAAGCCTCGGCAAAACATTTATGTTCCCCGTCTCCTTATTGGCGTTCATGGGATTATTATTAGGAGTCGGCAGTTCAATTACTAGCCCTTCAACAATTAAAAGCTTCCCATTTTTAGGTGGTGAGCTAACACAATTAACTTTTGGATTTATTGCTACCGTCGGGGGCTTTGCTTTCACCTATTTACCGGTGATGTTCGCCATCGCGATTCCATTCGGCATGGCAAAAAGAAATAAAGCAGTAGGCGCTTATTCAGGATTTGTCGGCTATATGCTGATGAATATGAGCATTAACTATTATCTGACAGCCACCCATCAGCTTGCCGATGCCGCTACCATGAAACAGGTAGGACAGTCGGTTGTATTGGGTGTACAGACGTTAGAAATGGGGGTGTTAGGCGGTATCATTGCCGGGGTAATCACCTATTTTCTGCACGAGCGCTTTCAGGACACCGTATTGCATGATGCCTTTGCCTTCTTTGGCGGCATCCGCTTTGTCCCTATCATTACCTCACTGACGCTCTCCATCGTCGGCCTGGCACTCCCTATTCTCTGGACTTACGTGGCCATGGGTATTGCCGGTATTGGCCATATCATTCAAAGTACCAGCGTATTCGGCCCGTTCCTATACGGTGTAGGGGTGCTACTGCTCAAGCCTTTTGGACTCCACCATATTCTGCTCGCAATGGTACGTTTCACCCCTGCAGGCGGTATTGAAATGGTCAACGGACACGAAGTGGCTGGCGCGTTAAATATATTCTACGCTGAGCTTAAAGCTGGCCTGCCGTTCAGTCCACATGTTACCGCATTTTTATCACAAGGCTTTATGCCGACCTTTATTTTTGGTTTACCTGCCGTCGCCTATGCTATTTATCGCACGGCGAAACCAGAAAATAGACCTATTATTAAAGGGCTGTTACTTTCCGGCGTGTTAGTTTCTGTGATTACCGGTATTTCCGAACCTATTGAGTTTTTATTCCTGTTTATCGCACCTGCGCTATATGTATTCCATATTATTATGTCAGGCCTGGCATTAATGGTAATGGCAATTCTTGGTGTTACCATTGGTAATACCGATGGCGGCATTCTGGATCTGTTAATTTTTGGCGTGATGCAAGGAACATCAACCAAATGGTACTTACTGTTCCCGGTCGGCGTGGTCTGGTTTGCCGTCTACTTCCTGGTATTCCGCTGGTACATCTTAAAACACAACATTAAAACACCGGGCCGTGAAGATTCATCTGATGGTGCTGCGCAGGCTGTCGCTGCAAACACTAAAGCCCGAGGTAAATCGAAATACGACCATGGCGTGATTTTAAATGCGCTCGGCGGCAAAGAAAACATCAGTTCCCTGGATAACTGTATCACCCGACTTCGCCTGGTCGTGAAGGACATGACAAAGGTCGATCAGCAGACCTTAAAAAATGCGGGTGCACTTTCCGTGGTCGTTCTCGATGCGCATAGCGTGCAGGTAATCATCGGCCCTCAGGTACAGAGCGTAAAAACCGGCATTGAAGCCTTAATTTAATCAGGAGTTAGCCATGTTCGATTTCGATAAAATCATCGAGCGTAAAAGCGATAAGTGTCGTAAATGGGATCATCAATTTGTCTGCTCTCGCTTCGGTGAAGTTCCGCAGGACTTTATTCCGCTGTGGATTGCCGACATGGATTTCACGTCACCTCCTGCGGTTATCGAAGGCTTCCAGCGTATTGTTGAGCACGGGACTTTTGGTTACACCTACAGTTTTGATGAATTTTACGATGCCGTGATCGGATTTCAGCGCGACCGTCATTATGTCAACGTCGAACGAGACTGGATAACACTCAGCTATGGCACCGTCTCGACGCTCCACTATCTGGTGCAAGCCTTTTGCCAGACGGGTGACTACGTCATGATGAATACGCCGGTCTACGATCCTTTCGCCATGGCAACACAGCGCCAGGGCGTTCAGGTTCTGGCGAATCCGTTGAAGATTGAAGATAATCGCTATCACCTGGACTTTACGCTTATCGAAACCCAGCTTAAGCAGCACAAGCCTAAACTGTGGTTTCTGTGCTCGCCGCATAATCCGTCCGGGCGCATATGGACGCAGGGTGAAATTCGTCAGGCATCCGAGTTATGCCAGCGCTATGGCGTTATTCTGGTGGTTGATGAGGTTCATGCTGAACACCTTCTGGAAGGTGAATTTACCAGCTGTCTGGCCTCTGGCTGCGCCGCGCAGGATAATCTGATCCTGCTAACCTCACCCAATAAGGCGTTTAACCTGGGGGGGCTAAAGACCTCTTATTCCATCATCCCGGACAAGCATCTGAGAGTGCGCTTCCGTCAGCGCCTGGAACAGAACTCCATCACCTCTCCGAATATTTTTGGAGTATGGGGGATTACGCTTGCCTATCAGCATGGGCTGCCGTGGCTTGATGCACTCAATGACTATTTACGTAGTAACGCCCACTATCTTGCCGATACTATTCAGACGCATTTCCCGGCATGGAAAATGATGACGCCGGAGTCATCTTATCTGGCGTGGATTGATGTCAGCGGCAGCGGCTGCACCGCAAGCGAAGTGGTGAATCATTATGCTCGCCACGCGGGGGTGATCATTGAGGACGGCAGTCATTATGTTCAGGATGGGGAACGCTTTATTCGCATTAACTTCGGTACACAGCGGTACTGGCTGGAGCGAGCGATAGAGAGGATGCAAAAGTAGTATTAAGTGAAAACCACACCCTTAGGGTGTGGTTTTCACAGAAACTAACATATCCGCCAGATGCCACCTTTAGTGGCGCCAATACGCTGTAGTGCCCCTTTTTGCTGTAATACCTTAAGGTATCGCTCAATCGTTCTCGCTGAAACACCGCATTCCTGGGCCATATTCTTTGCCGAACTCGCAGGTCGGACGGATAAAATCTGTAAAATCTGTTTTTCTATTGCAGTGAAATCGATAACACTTTCTTCCGACATTTCTTCCGACATTTTTTCCGACATTGCCGCCGGTTTTTCCAGCCCTTCTTTTAGCGCAGCAGCGATGTTTTCCAGCATAAACGCAATAAACAGCGTGCAATCACTCTGTCGATCGCACTGCCCCAGCACTTGATAATAACGATCTTGTTGGTAATGAATAAGCGTCTCAACAGGCAACCAACCAAGCTCACGACGCCACTCGCTGAGAATCAACGTCTGCCACAGGCGCCCCATCCGTCCGTTACCATCGGCAAAAGGGTGAATAAATTCGAACTCGTAGTGGAACACTGCGCTAGCAATTAGCGGATGAATATCTGTTGTTTTCAGCCACTGCAGCAGTTCATCTATCAAACGTGCAATTTGCGAGGCGGGTGGTGCCATATGGACCAGCTTCTGACCACGATAGACACCAACATCGCCTGCGCGTAGCTGGCCAGGGGCATCAACCAGCCCCGTCATTAAGATCCGATGTGCTTTGAGCAAATCCGGTAAACGATGGCTTTTCCATTCCGACATATGGTCATAAGCCAGAAGGGCATTTCTGACTTCCTGGATATCTTTCGCCGGTGCTAGCACTCGCTTCCCTTCCATCAACGCAGTGACCTGCCCGGCAGTGAGAGAGTTGTGCTCAATGGCCAACGAAGCCTGAATAGTACGAATTCGGTTTTCTTTACGCAGCAAAGGAGATGCCCAACCCGCCATCGAAGCCCAATGGCCCATTAACTCACCAATCTCAACAACCTGGCTGAGTATTCCTGGGCTAATGACAAACGGTGGTTGGTAGGCGCTCATCCTTACTCCCCCTGCTGCTCCAGCGCATACTTATACAGCGCATTCTTCTTCACGCCGTGGATTTCCGCCGCCAGCGCCGCCGCTTTCTTCAGCGGCAGCTCAGCCTGCAGCAGCGCCAGCGTGCGCAGCGCATCGGCAGGCAGTTCGTCTTCCTGCGCTTTGTGCCCTTCAACAATCAGCACCATCTCACCTTTACGGCGGTTTTCATCTTCCTTGACCCACGCCAGCAGTTCACCCACCGGCGCACCGTGAATGGTTTCCCAGGTTTTGGTCAGCTCACGAGCCAGCACCACGTAGCGAGATTCCCCCCAGACGGCGACCATATCTTCCAGGCTGTCGAGCAGACGGTGGGTGGATTCGTAATAAATCAGCGTGCGCGGTTCCGCTTCGATAGCCTTCAGCGTATCGCGACGGCCTTTTGACTTGGCTGGCAGGAAGCCTTCGTAGCAGAAACGGTCAGATGGCAGACCGGCGGCGCTCAGGGCGGCAATCGCCGCGCACGGGCCCGGCAGCGGCACCACGCGGATACCCGCTTCACGGCAGGTGCGCACCAGATGGTAGCCTGGGTCATTGATGAGCGGCGTACCGGCATCGGAAACCAATGCGATGTTCTGCCCTTCCTTCAGTTTTGCCACCAGCGTTTCGGCTTTTTGTTGCTCATTGTGATCGTGTAAGGCAAACAAACGGGCGTTAATGGCGAAGTGTTGCAGCAATAAACCCGTATGGCGAGTGTCTTCAGCCGCAATTAAATCAACAGCTTGCAATACTTCGAGCGCTCGTTGGGTAATATCAGCCAAATTTCCGATAGGAGTAGGTACAATAAAGAGTTGGCCTTGAGAATTATCCGCCGATTCGTGTTGTTTCATTGTTTCGTCCGTATTGCCGATTTAATATTGAGCATTGCGTAAAAAATATTACTGGATACAGAATGGTACCCTCAACATTTTCTCGTATGAAAGCCGCGCGCTGTCTGCCGGTACTCCTGGCAGCGCTGCTGTTTGCAGGCTGTGGCACCCAGGCCCCCGATCAGAGTGCAGCCCAACTTCAGGGCGCGACGCAGGCTGACTCCGGCTTTTATCTGCAGCAGATGCAGCAAAGCTCGAATGATAGCAAGACCAACTGGCAATTACTCGCCATTCGTTCATTACTGAAGGAAGGTAAGAGCCAGCAGGCGCTGGAGCTGTTCAATCAGCTTCCTCAGCAGTTGAACGCGGCTCAGCATCAGGAACAGGCGCTGCTGGCGGTGGAACTGAAGCTGGCGCAGAAAGACTACGCCGGGGCTCAGGCGCTGCTGCAAAAGCTGAAGGCCGATGATTTCGACAATGCGCTGCAGGCGCGCTTCTGGCAGGACACCATCAGCGCTGAGCAGGGTAAACCATCCCTGACGCTGCTGCGCGCCCTGATTGCCCAGGCGCCGCTGTTGACCACTCAGCCGGAAAAACAGCAAAACATCGATGCCACCTGGCAGGCGCTTTCCTCCATGACCAAGGAGCAGGCCAACGCGCTGGTGATCAACGCCGATGAGAACGTACTGCAAGGCTGGCTTGATCTGCAGCGCGTCTGGTTTGATAACCGTAACGATCCCGATATGCTGAAAGCCGGTATTAAAGACTGGCAGACCCGCTATCCGCAGAACCCAGGCGCGAAAATGCTGCCGTCGCAGTTGGCGAACGTGCAGAACTTTAAGCCAGCGTCGGTCAACAAAATCGCCCTGCTGCTGCCGTTAAACGGCCAGGCATCGGTCTTTGGCCGTACCATTCAACAGGGCTTTGAAGCGGCGAAAAACGGCACCATGCCGGTGAGCGGCAGCGCGGTACCTGAACAGGTCGCGCAGGCTGCGACCACTGCCGTAGTGAGCCCGTCTCAGGCAGAAGTGACCGATCTGACCACGCCACAAAATCAGGCCCCCGTTCAGGCTCCAGAAGCTGCGCCGGTTCAGGCCGCACAGACCAGTAGTGCAGCCGTACCAGCAACTCAGGCACCAGCGGCCGATGCAGCTCCAGCTCAAACACCGGCAGTTCAGCCCGTTGCTAGCGTGGCAGCAAACCCATCGGCAGAGCTGAAAATCTACGACACCTCTTCCCAGCCGCTGAACCAGATCCTGGCGCAGGCGCAGCAGGATGGCGTCAGCCTGGTGGTTGGCCCGCTGCTGAAAAACAACGTTGAAGAGCTGATGAAGAGCAACACCACGCTTAACGTGCTGGCGCTGAACCAGCCGGAAGCGGTGAGCAACCGCGCGAACATCTGCTACTTCGCGCTGTCGCCGGAAGATGAAGCCCGCGATGCGGCGCGTCATATTCACGATCAGGGTAAACAGTCTCCGCTGCTGCTGGTACCGCGCAACGCCCTCGGCGAACGCGTGACTCAGGCCTTCGCCGATGAGTGGCACAAAATCGGCGGCGGTACGGTCTTACAGCAGAAGTTTGGTTCACTGTCCGAGCTGAAAGGCGGCGTGAACGGTGGTTCCGGTATCTCGCTGTCCGGTACACCGGTTATCTCCGCGCAGTCTCAGCCGCAGGGCGTCACCATCGGTAACCTGACCATTCCAGCCGCACCGACCGACGCGCAAATCACCGGCAGCAGCAAAGTAGACGCGGCCTATATTCTGGCAACCCCGGAAGAGATCGCCTTCATCAAACCGATGATTGTGATGCGCAACGGCAGCCAGAGCGGCTCCATGCTGTACGCCAGCTCCCGCAGCGCACAAGGCACCGCTGGCCCAGATTTCCGTCTGGAAATGGAAGGCCTGCAGTACAGCGAAATCCCAATGCTTGCTGGCAGCAACCCGGCGCTGATGCAGCAGGCGCTGCGTGCGGTAAACAATGACTATTCACTGGCTCGTCTCTATGCCATGGGTGCGGATGCCTGGGCGCTGGCGAATCACTTTGCGCAGATGCGCGGCGTGCCTGGCTTCGAGCTGAACGGTAACACCGGCGATCTGAGCGCTACACCAGACTGCGTGATTAACAGGAAGTTATCATGGCTCAAATACCAGCAAGGGCAGATAGTCCCCGCCAGTTAACGACAAAACAGGTTGGCGACGCCGCGGAACAGCGCGCGCGTCGCTGGCTTGAAGGCCAGGGACTCGGCTTTATCGCCGCCAACGTGCGTGAGCGTAGCGGCGAGATTGATTTGATTATGCGAGAAGGAACGGTCACGGTTTTCGTGGAAGTTCGTTACCGCGCCTCGGGCGCATTCGGCGGTGCTGCCGCCAGTGTGACCCGGAGCAAACAAAACAAACTGTTACAGACTGCCCGCATGTGGCTTGCCCGCCATAATGGGAGTTTTGATACTGTGGATTGCCGTTTCGATGTGATAGCCTTCACGGGCAATGAAATCGAATGGTTTTCAAACGCTTTTAGCTCATAGAATGTAAAGGGATATCGTGCTCGAAAGAATCAAAGTGTGCTTCACCGAAAGCATTCAAACCCAAATCGCCGCGGCAGAAGCGCTCCCGGACGCCATCTCCCGAGCTGCGATGACCCTGGTACAGTCGCTGCTGAACGGCAACAAAATTCTCTGTTGTGGTAACGGTTCATCCGCCGCCAACGCACAGCATTTTGCTGCCTGCATGATTAATCGTTATGAAACAGAGCGTCCCGGTTTACCTGCGATTGCACTTAATTCCGATAATGTGGTCTTAACGGCAATAGCGAACGATCGCCTGCATGATGAAATCTATGCCAAGCAGGTGCGCGCGCTGGGCCACGCCGGTGATGTTCTGCTGGCTATTTCAACCCGTGGTAACAGCCGCGATATCGTGAAAGCGGTGGAAGCGGCTGTCACGCGTGACATGACCATCGTCGCCCTGACCGGCTATGACGGCGGCGAACTGGCGGGCCTGCTTGGGCAACAGGATGTGGAGATCCGCATTCCGTCGCACCGCAGTGCGCGTATCCAGGAGATGCACATGCTCACGGTAAACTGTCTGTGTGATTTGATTGATAACACCCTTTTCCCACACCAGGACGACTAAGGAGAACAAATGAAGGTAATTTCGACCCTCGCGGTCCTTATTTCCGCACTGCTGCTCCAGGGATGCATTGCAGCCGCCGTTGTCGGCACGGCTGCAGTCGGTACCAAAGCCGCAACTGACCCACGTACGGTAGGCACTCAGGTGGATGACGGTACGCTGGAAGTTCGTGTGAACAATGCCCTGTCTAAAGATGCACAAATTAAGAAAGAAGCGCGTATTAACGTGACCGCCTACCAGGGCAAAGTCCTGTTGACCGGTCAGGCACCGGATCTAAGCCTGGCTACCCGCGCGAAACAGATAGCCGTGGGCGTTGATGGCGCAACTGAAGTTTTCAACGAAGTGCGCCAGGGGCAGCCGATTAGCCTCGGGACATCGTCTTCCGATACCTGGATTACCACCAAAGTCCGCTCCCAGCTGCTGGCGAGCGACCAGGTCAAATCCTCCAACGTGAAGGTCACCACCGAGAACGGTGAAGTGTTCCTGATGGGTCTGGTCACCGACCGTGAAGGTAAAGCGGCGGCCGATATCGCCAGTCGCGTTAGCGGCGTTAAACGCGTAACGACCGCGTTCACCTATATCCAGTAAGTCCTTACTATCCGCCCGGCAGGCTCACTGCCGGGCTATTTCCCTGAGCTTACGCGACGATAACACCTTAACCGGCGCCGTGTCGGGGTGTCTGGCTTCTCTCAACATGGCTTTCGCCACATCATGTGATTCAATCGCCTTCCAGTTTCCCGGCAGCAGGCTAAACAACGGTGCCAGCAGGCGTTCGTTCAGGCGCGGCGTACCGCGTTGACCGAGCAGCATTGAAGGCCGCGCGATAACCAGACGCGGCCAGCCCTGGTCTATCAGCGCCGCTTCCATTTCTCCTTTCACACGATTGTAGAAAAAAGGTGAGCGGGCATTGGCCCCCATTGCGCTGACCACCAGCAACTGCTGAGCGCCTAAGCGCAGGCCGGTTCGGGCGGTTTCCAGCACCAGATCGTAGTCGACGTGGCTGAAAGCAGCTTTAGAGCCTGCGTCGCGTATCGTGGTGCCGAGGCAGCAGAAAACGGTATCGACAGGCGACGTGACCTTCGCCAGCGCAGCGCTGAGATCGGGGTCGTGCGGGTTAGCAATACCGAAGGCGTGCTCCAGCGGATGGCGGGTAGGCGCGACAATGGATTCAACCTGCGACTCCCGGCGAAGTAAGTTAAGTAAGTGCCCACCAACAAGGCCGGTGGCACCGGTAATGAGGGCGTGGTGCATGAGGGTCTCCGTATTTCCCTGGTATCGAATGGTTCACCGTTTGTCGTTTGTAGGCCTGATAAGCGCAGCGCCATCGGGCAATACGGTGCACATTGCCGGATGGCGGCGTGACCGCCTTATCCGGCCTACAAACTACGCCTGTGCCGATACAACCATATCAATTTATAGGCCGCCGGAATGATAAACAGCGACAGCAGCGGCGCGGTGATCATGCCACCAATCATCGGCGCAGCAATGCGGCTCATCACTTCGGAACCGGCCCCGGTTCCCCATAGTATGGGCAATAGCCCGGCAATAATCACGGCCACCGTCATCGCTTTTGGCCGCACGCGCAGCACCGCCCCGTGATACAGCGCTTCATCCAGCGCCTGCGGGCTAAAGGTATCGGTGTTTTGCAGTCGCGGCTCGGCTTCAATGGCGTGACGCAGATACATCAGCATCACCACGCCAAACTCGGCCGCCACCCCCGCCAGGGCGATAAACCCGGTTCCCGTCGCCACCGACATATGGAACCCCTGCCAGTAGAGAAACCAGATGCCGCCCACCAGCGCAAACGGCAGGCTCATCAGGATCAGCAGTGCTTCATCCGCCCGACGGAAGGCCAGATAGAGCAGGATGAAGATAATCATCACCGTCATCGGCACCATCAACTTGAGCTTCTTATTGGCATGCTCCAGCAGCTCAAACTGCCCGGAAAACGCCACGCTGGTGCCCGGCTTCAGCGTCACGCTGCGGCTAATCGCCGTTTGCAGGTCATGCACGACGGAGACCATATCGCGGTCGCGGGCGTCGATGTAAATCCAGCTCGCCGGGCGCGCATTCTCGGTTTTCAGCATCGTCGGGCCGGAAACCACCTTCACCTCCGCCACGTCGCCGAGGGTGATTTGCTGCTTCGCGGGCGTGAGAATCGGTAACTGGCGCAGCGCCGTCGGCCCATCGCGGAAGCCCTGCGGATAGCGAATATTAATAGGGTAGCGTGCCACGCCCTCTACCGTTTCGCCCACCGTCGCCCCACCGATAGCCGACGAGACAAACAGCTGCACATCGCCCACCGTCATGCCGTAACGCGCGGCTTTCTCCCGGTTGATATCAACGTCAATATAGCGCCCACCTTCCAGCCGTTCTGCCAGCGCGGAGACCACGCCCGGCACGGTTTTGGCCACCGTTTCAATATGCTGGGCGGCTTCATCGATATCTGCCAGCGACGTGCCGGAGACCTTAATACCAATCGGGCTCTTAATCCCGGTGGAGAGCATATCAATACGGTTACGAATCGGCGGCACCCACAGGTTCGCCAGCCCCGGCAGCCGTACGGTGGCATCCAGCTCGTCGATAATTTTGTCGAGCGTCATTCCCGGCCGCCACTGATCCTGCGGCTTGAGCTGAATAGTGGTTTCAATCATCTCCAGCGGCGCGGAGTCGGTGGCGGTTTCCGCTTTCCCCGATTTCCCGAACACCGATGCCACTTCCGGCACCGTCTTAATCAGCTTATCGGTTTGCTGGAGCAGCACCGCCGCCTGCCCCGGCGAAATCCCCGGCAGCGTCGAAGGCATGTAAAGCAGGTCGCCTTCGTTAATTTTTGGCAGAAACTCACCGCCCACTTTGCTGAGCGGCCACACGACGGTGAAAATAGACAGCAGCGCCACCAGCAAGGTGAGCTTCGGCCATTTCAGTACCTTCAGCAGCAGCGGGTGGTAAATCGCAATCAGGAAGCGGTTCAACGGATTGCGCGATTCCGCCGGGATCTTACCTTTGATCCAAAAGCCCATCAGGATAGGGATCACCACGACAGCCAGCGCCGCCGCCCCGGCCATGGCGTAGGTTTTGGTAAACGCCAGCGGGCCAAACAGCCGCCCCTCCTGCCCTTCAAGTGTGAAGATCGGGATAAACGACAGCGTGATAATCAGCAGGCTGATAAACAGCGCAGGCCCCACTTCTACCGCCGCATCGGTTATCTCTTTCCAGCGGGTGGCGTTGTCCATCTGTTCATCCGGATGCGCATCCTGCCAGTGCTCGAGCCGCTTGTGGGCGTTTTCGATCATCACGATCGCTGCGTCCACCATCGCGCCGACGGCAATCGCTATCCCGCCCAGCGACATGATGTTGGCGTTCAGCCCCTGGAAATGCATGACGATAAAAGCAATGCACAGCCCCAGCGGCAGCGAGACAATCGCCACCAGCGCCGAGCGGACGTGCCAGAGGAACAGCGCGCAGACCACCGCCACCACGATAAACTCTTCAATCAACTTGGAGCGCAGGTTGTCGATGGCCCGGTCAATCAGCTGGCTGCGGTCATAAGTGGTCACCACCTCAACCCCTTCCGGCAGGCTTTTTTGCAGCGAGGCGAGCTTCTCTTTCACCGCCGAAATCACTTCTCGGGCGTTCTTACCCGAGCGCAACAACACCACGCCGCCCGCTACTTCACCCTCACCGTTCAGTTCAGCAATACCACGGCGCATTTCCGGGCCAACCTGCACCCGCGCCACGTCCTTGAGGTAGACCGGTACGCCGTTCGCTTCGGCTTTCAGAACGATATGGTTAAAGTCCTCCAGGCTTTTGAGATAACCGGTGGCCCGCACCATATATTCCGCTTCCGCCATCTCCACCGATGAACCGCCCGCCTCCTGATTAGAGGTGGTCAGCGCCTGCTTCACGTCGCTAAGACTGATGCCGTACTGGGTGAGCTTCATCGGGTCGACCTGCACCTGATACTGCTTCACCACGCCGCCGACGGAAGCCACTTCTGCCACGTTAGGGATAGTTTTCAGCTCATATTTCAGGAACCAGTCCTGCAGCGAACGCAGTTCGGCAAGGTCATGCCTGCCGCTTTTGTCTACCAGCGCGTATTCAAAGATCCAGCCCACGCCGGTGGCGTCCGGGCCAATCTCCGAACTGACGCCCTGCGGCAGTTTGCCCTGCACCTGATTGAGGTACTCCAGCACGCGCGAGCGCGCCCAGTAGAGGTCGGTGCCATCCTCAAAAATCACGTACACGTAGGAGTCGCCAAACTGCGAGAAGCCGCGCACCGTTTTCGCGCCCGGCACCGACAGCATGGTGGTGGTGAGCGGGTAGGTCACCTGATTCTCGACAATCTGCGGCGCCTGCCCCGGGTAGCTGGTTTTGACAATCACCTGCACGTCAGAGAGATCCGGCAGCGCATCCACCGGCGTATTCACAATGGTCCAGCCGCCCCAGAGGCTCAAAAACAGCACGCCCATCATCACCAGGAAACGGTTGGCGACCGAGCGCCGGATAATCCATTCAATCATCACCGTCTCCTTAATGCCCGGCGTGGGCGTCAGCGGTATGCCGCATTCTGTCCAGCGCGCCGCTGATATTGGCTTCGGAATCGATCAGGAACAGGCCGTTCAGCACCACCGATTCCCCTTCCGACAGCCCCGCACCAATTCCGGCCTGATGCTGGGATTCATGCAGTACCTGGATTTTTTTCGGCACGAACTCACCGTTGCTCGCCACCGTAATCACCCGTTGCTCGTCGCCGGTATCAATCACCGCCTGAGACGGAATCAACAGCATCTCGTCGCTTTGCGCGTTCAGCTTCAGGTAGGCGTTCATCCCCGGCTTCAACAGCTCATCCGGATTATTGACCTGCAGGCGCACCTGCAGCGTGCGCGTGGTCTGGTCGACGCTCGGCAAAATAGACCATTTCTGGATCGGGAAGGTTTTGTCCGGGTAAGCCGGGATAGCCACCGTAAACTGCGTGGTGTCTTTGAGTAGCCAGGCGATAGACTCCGGTACGGCGGCGGTGATCCACACCGGATCCATACCCTGAATCTGCGCCACCACGCTGTCTTTGGCGATATTCATGCCGCTTTTCAGGCTAAAAGCCGTCAGCACACCATCGATAGGCGCGGTGAGGATAAAACGCGTCTGTACGCGTCGCGTGCTGCGCATCCGCTGGATATCCGCTTCCGGCATGCCCGCCAGACGCAGACGTTCCAGCACGCCATCCAGCTGGCTTGCCGTGCCGCCTGAGCTCGCCAGCAGCAGGTATTCACTCTGCGCTTCCACCCACGAAGGAATGGTCACCTCAACCAGCGGCGTGCCTTTACGCACTTTGTCGCCCACCGTCAGCGGAGAGACCTTTTCGATAAATCCTTCGGCGCGCGCCTGAACAATCACAAACTGGTACTCGTTGTAGCTGACGTTCGCGGGAAGGGTCTGGCCATAGTTGAGGCGGCCCTTGCTGACTTTCTCCGTGCGCAGCCCCAGATTGTGCACCTGAGTAGGGTCGATGCGTACGCCGCTCGATTGCGTATCCCCGCCCTCGTCGGCGTATTTCGCCACCAGGTCCATATCCATAAACGGCGATTTACCCGGCTTATCGAAACGCACGTCGGGTTTCATCGGATCGTACCAGTAGAGCACCTTACGCTCGGCAGCTTGAGATTCAACCTGGGCGCTTGGCGCAATAAAGCGGCTTATTGTGGCCGTCGCCAGCCCGCCGATAATCAGGCTACAGGCAATGACGGCGGTATATTTTAAGGTAGCCATCAGATTGACTTAATATCCTGAAGCAGCGAGAGGTTCCCCTGCTGAATGAAGGAGAAGTTCACGTGGCTGCCTGCTTTTAGCTGATTAATCGCTTCGGTGGGCTCGGTGTAGGTAAAGCGCATGGTCATTGCCGGCCAGCCAATGGCGGGAATGGCTTCGTGGGCGATAGTGATTTTTTTCGCCGTTTTATCCACCGACTGCACCACGCCGGTTCCCTGAATAACCGCCTGCTCGGCGTTCATCTCCATCATCTGTCCATGTCCGTCATGCTGCATTTCGGCGGCCTGAACGCTCAGCGTCATCGCCATCAACATTCCGCCAACCAGCATCGTTACATTACGCATATCGAGAATCTCCTGAATAAAGGGTTACGCTTTCCAGCCGCCACCCAGTGCGGTGAATAAATTAATTTCGTTAACCTGTTGGGAATAAATTAAATCGAGGATCGCCTGCTGCGTGGTGAAGATAGAGCGCTCGGCATCGAGCACTTCGATATAGCTCACCGCACCGCTGGCATATAATCCACGGGCGCGTTGCAGGGTAATTTGCAGCGAGGCTAAATAGCGCTGCTGCGCCACCAGCTGGCCTTCGATGCTTTCACGCAGCGACAGCGCATCCGCCACCGCTTTAAAAGCCGCCTGAATTTTCTGCTCGTAGTTCACCACCGCCTGACGCTGCTTCACGTTGGCGAGCGCCAGGTTGGCTTCGTTACGCCCGGCGTTGAAGATGGGTAGATCCACCTTCGGCACGAAGTTCCACATGCCGCTGGCCGCGTTGAACAGGCTGGAGAGCGATGAACTGCTGCTGGATATGCCGCTGGTTAACGTTATCGAGGGGAAGAAGGCCGCGCGGGCCACGCCGATATTGGCATCCGCCGCGCGTAGCTGGTGCTCGGCTTCCATGATATCGGGGCGCTGTAGCAGAATGGTCGACGGCAGGTTTGCCGGCAGCGGCACGGGTTTAACCGCTGCGCTATTGCGCTCACCGTCGTCGAGCGATGTGCTGTAGGTCCCCAGCAGCTGCTGCAACGTATGATTGGCCTGCGCCAGTTCACCTTCCCGCTGGGCGATATCCGCACGAGTGCTCTCAATGACCCCGCGCGCCTGCTCCAGCGCCAGTACGTTGGTGCTGCCGGTGACCAGCTGCTGTTCTACAAACGCGTAAGACTGCTGGTAGTTGCGCAGCGTCTCTTTGGCGATGGCTAACTGCGCGGCCAGCCGCCGCTGGTTGAAGTATCCCTGCGAGACGTTGGTCACCACCACAATTTGCGCCGCGCGCTGGGCGGCCTGGCTGGCGAAGAAGTTCTGCCTGTCCGCCTCGCTCATGTTTTTCAGCTTGCCGAAAAAGTCGAGTTCAAAGCTCAGATTCAACCCAGCGCTGTAGCTTTTGGCGGTGGCGTTTTTTCCCTGTAGGTCGCCTTCATAGCTGCCGCCCGTCGAGCCATCAAGCTGCGGGTAGCGCCCGGCATCGGTCACGTTGTACTGCGCACGCGCGGCTTCAACGTTCAGCACCGCCATGCGTAAATCACGGTTATTGTGCAGGGCGACGTCAATCAGACGCTTCGCCTGAGGGTCAACAAAGAAGGTTTGCCAGCCGGTCTCCTGCCACTGGCCGCCGGTTGGCACCAGCATGCCCTTCGCGAGTGAAAACTGCTGCGGCACCACATTTGCTGGCGGCTGATAGTCCGGCGCCAGCGAAGTGCATCCGGCCAGAATAAACGCCATCACCAGCGTCAGTTGCTTTACTTTAAACATGTCACGTCCTGTTCAGCCGAATCAAAAGAGGCTGGCTATGCGACTACTTTACGGAGGTGACTCTGTTTGCAACGTGACGGGTTAATGACAAAGCTGTCATTTAAGCGCAGCGACGCGTGATCGGTATGGCAAAAAATGAGCCGTCATAGCGGCGGGAAATAATAATGGGCGAATAAAACGCACATTTTCACTGCAATATTCATTGGCGATCACGTTTTAGCGGAAAAAGGCTAGCTCGCTCACAGGTTTATTCTTTTCCCAGCCACCGGATATATTTAGCGGGAAACACCAACGTTAATATTTTCATGAAGTTATATTATTAAGAATAAACAGAGAGTTATTTTCCTTGTGAACCCGACCACATAATCATCTGATATTTCAGGAATCACATTTTCAAAACATTGTTTCATCCTCGTCCCACTCCTATCATCATTTCGTTCCTTTTTTCACCAATCCTTACCTCTGTTCAGGGATGGCAAATATCTACCGTAAAAATCGGAGTCAATATATGCAATTCAAAACCAAAGCGCTGGGTTTGGCCCTGTTAATTAGCCTTTCACATAATGCCTTCAGCGAAGAACTGGATGTCTGGATCCGCGCCAGCAACGATTCAAAAGTGATTTACCAACAGCTGGCGGACCAGTTTAAAAAAGAGACCGGGATATCGATTAAATACTTCAACGCGGTAACCGATTTCGACCAGCGTCTGGCACGGGCGGCCACCGGCAACGCGCTGCCGGACGTGGTGTTTAACGATGCGATTATCGTCGGCCAGATGGTGCAGCTCGGCATCGTAGATGAAATCACGCCTGGCGAGTTAAAGGGCGGCGGCGATGTTTATGAGGCTGCGTGGAAATCCACCCAACTGCCGGACGGCAAATATTACGGCGTCCCGACCTCCGCGCATACCTACGCGCTGTTTATCCGTCAGGACTGGCTGAATAAGCTCAACCTGAAAGCGCCTACCACCTGGGAGGAGCTGAAAAACGTGGCAAAGGCATTCACCCATGACGACCCGGACGGCAACGGTAAAAACGACACCTATGGCTTTACCATGCCGTTAGCCACCACTCGTGGCTACGCCAGTTCGTTCTCGTCGTCATATCTGTGGCAAGCGGGGGCGAACTACCTGGTCCCAACCCAGCCGGGGAAATTTAAAGCGGCGCTGGACAGCAAAGAGATGGTCACCGCGATGACGTTTATGCGTGGAATGGTCTGTGAAGGGCTAGCGCAGCCGGGGGCAATTAACCACACCACCGCCGACGCCAACACCTCGTTCCGTTCGGGGCAGACCGGGATGTACTCTTCCGGCCCTTATCACATTGCGCTGTTCGATAAAGATCCTGGTAAAGAAACCTACACCGTTGTACCACCACCGGCTGGCCCCGGCGGCGCCATCTCCATGGCGGAAGGCACCACGGCATTCCTGATGAAAACCAGCCAGCATAAAGCGGCGGCAAAGCGGTTCCTCGAGTTTTTGATCTCGCCAGAGGGGCAGAAGATCGGCATGGCGACCGACAGCGCGTCGATGCCGATCGTTCGCCTGCCGATTAACAAGACGCTAAACATCAAGGATTACCACGACGATCCGCGCTGGGAAGTGTTTGCGGAAACCTACGCCAAAGAGGGGCGCTACATGCCGCAGATCCCAAACTGGATCCCGGTGCGGCAAATCACCGCCGACGGCTTTAATAAAATCTACGCCAGCTGCGATGGCGATATTCCCGCCGTACTGAAGGAGATCAACGGCAAGGTGAACGAGGAGTTGAAGCGCCAGAACGCGTGGGCAGAGTAGCCCGGACGAGGTGGGCTACGATGGCCTTAAATGACAATGCTGTCATTTAAGGCCTCGGTCGTTGCCATCAACGTTCGCTCCATTAGAATGGCTCCATCACGCAGCGGCGATGGAGGGCAGATGAAAATTCTGGTGGTGGAAGATGAGATCAAAACGGGCGAGTACCTGGCAAAGGGGCTGACGGAGGCGGGCTTTGTGGTGGACCACACCGACAACGGCCTCAACGGTTATCACCTGGCGATGACCGCCGATTACGACCTGATTGTGCTGGATATTATGCTGCCTGACGTCAACGGCTGGGATATTGTTCGCATGCTCCGTGCCGCTAACAAAGGCATGCCGATTCTGCTGCTCACCGCGCTCGGTACTATTGAACACCGCGTAAAAGGGCTAGAGCTGGGCGCTGATGATTATCTGGTGAAACCCTTCGCCTTCGCCGAGCTTCTGGCGCGCGTTCGGACGCTGCTGCGCCGCGGAGCCGCGGTGATAGTGGAAAGTCAGCTACAGGTTGCCGACCTGACCCTCGACCGCGTCTCCCGTAAAGTCACGCGCGGCGACACCCGCATCACGTTGACCAGTAAAGAGTTTACGCTGCTAGAGTTCTTTCTGCGCCATCAGGGCGAGGTGCTGCCACGTTCACTGATAGCCTCCCAGGTCTGGGATATGAATTTCGACAGCGACACCAACGCCATCGACGTTGCCATCAAGCGCCTGCGCGCCAAAATGGATAACGATTTTACGCCGAAGCTGATTCAGACAGTACGCGGCGTGGGCTACGTGCTTGAGGTTCGCGATGAAGGCTAACGCGCGCCGCCGCCCGTTCTCGCTGGCTACCCGCCTGACCTTTTTCATCAGCCTGGCGACCATTATCGCGTTTGCCGCCTTCACCGGGATGATGCTGTATTCGGTGGAAAAACACTTCGCCGAGCAGGATGTGAACGACCTGAAGCAGGTGAACGCGACGCTTAACGCGCAGCTCACCGCTCCGGATACGCCGGAAGCCGAGAAAATGGCCAACGTCCAGAGCGCGCTGGCGGGGTATCGCAATATTGTCGTGCTGCTGAGAAGCGAAGATAACCCGCAGCTTTACCGCTCGCCGGCCGGACCCGATCTGTCGCCGATCTTTGCATCTCCCCAGTTTTCGCAGGCGTTGAAATCTCAACGCATGTTCCGCTGGGTTGGCAGCAGTATGCCTGCGATGGCAGGCCATGAGGCCAGCGCTATGTCGACGACGACCTACCGGGTTATCGCGTCAACGATTCAGAGCGATAGCCATCGCTACACGCTGCTCACCGCGCTGTCGATAGACTTCCATCTGCACTATCTCAAAGAACTCAAGCGCAACCTGATGATGATCGCCGCCGTCATCAGCCTGCTTATCGTGGTGATCGTGCTGATCGCGGTACGTAAAGGCCACCAGCCGCTGCGCGACGTCAGCCTGGAGATCAAAAATATCACCTCGGAAAATCTCGACGTGCGGCTGGATCCCACGCGGGTACCGATCGAGCTGGAGCAACTGGTTATCTCGTTTAACCAGATGATCGGCCGGATCGAAGACGTGTTCCGTCGTCAGGCCAACTTCTCCGCCGATATCGCCCATGAAATTCGCACGCCAATCACCAACCTGGTGACCCAGACTGAAATCGCCTTAAGCCATCCGCGCACGGTGAAAGAGCTGGAAGACGTGCTCTACTCCAGCCTCGAAGAGTACAACCGGATGGCAAAAATGGTCAGCGACATGCTGTTTCTGGCGCAGGCGGATGAAAATCTGTTGGTGCCGGAGAGCGTACCGCTGGATCTACAAACCGAAACCATAAAGGTATTTGAGTTCTTCGAAGCCTGGGCGGAAGAGCGCGACGTGGCGCTCCGCTTTGTCGGGCAGCCGTCGCTGGTGATGGGCGATCCGCTGATGATCCGCCGGGTGATCAACAACCTGCTCTCCAACGCTATTCGCTACACTCCACGCGGAATGTCGGTGACCGTGCAGGTGAGCTCGCAGGACGATAAGGTTATCTACAGCGTGGAAAATCCGGGGACGCCGATTTCAGACGAGCATCTGCCGCGCCTGTTCGATCGCTTCTACCGGGTTGATCCTTCACGGCAGCGGAAAGGGGAAAACAGCGGGATTGGGCTGGCTATCGTGAAGTCGATTATTCGCGCCCATCACGGGAAGATTAGCGTGACGTCCGATACCGTCGCCACGCGCTTTATCATTGAATTGCCAAAACTGAAGGTTTAGTCGCGCAGCCAGTGCAGCTTCTTGCCGAAGCCGAGGGTGTTATCGGTGAACTTCAGTTCATCAAGGCGCAGTTCCCACACCGGCGCGGAGAGCATCCGGGCAACGGGAAAGCGTTTGACGTAGAGCGCGCGTTTTTCTTCGGCTTCTTCACCGCTCAGCAGGCGAATTTCCCCCTTGAACTGCACGCCGCGAATCAGCGCGACGGTCTTTGGCTGGCCGTTGATTGTGCCCGCCACCGGCGCCCGTTGGCCCGTCATCTGACCGTGGCGGGTGGTCTCTTCACTTAGTAGGTAAAACGCTACGCGCTGGGGGTCATACACGTAGAACGCGTTCGCGCACCACAGCTCGCCTTCCTTCGCCACGCACCAGCTGACAACGTGTTGTTTTGCCAGCCAGCGGCTAATGGCAGTGAGGGTTTCCATCTGTTCTCTCCGTTATGCTATGGTGCGTTCACACACATAGACAGGTTGCCGCACGTGCGTTGGTTTCTGTATCTCGTCCGTACCGAGGACGACAAATTGTATACCGGTATCACTACCGACGTTGAACGACGGTTCCACCAGCATCAAAGCGGTAAAGGGGCGAAAGCGCTGCGCGGCAAAGGCGAACTGCGCCTGGCGTTTTCCGGTGAGGTCGGCGAGCACTCGCTGGCGCTGCGCCTCGAGTATCGCATTAAGCAGCTAACGAAGCGCCAGAAAGAGCGCCTCGTTGCCGGTGACGGTTCATTCGAAACGTTACTGAGCAGCCTTAAACACGATTGAAGTGGTCAGAATACTCCACCAGCCCGTGAACGCCGTTCAGCGCATCGTCCGCCAGACGATGTACCATAAACGCGTCTTCGGTGCCCGGCCAACGGCAGCGCAGATCGTACTGTGCCGCACGCTCAAAGCCGAAACGACCGTAAAGTTCAGGTTCACCCAGCGTCACTACCGCCGCGTAGCCAAATTCATTCAGTGAATCCAGCCCTTCATAGACCAGCTGACGCGCCAGCCCCTGACCGCGGTATTCTTCGTCAACCGCCAGCGGAGCCAGGCCCACCCACTGCAGCTCTTCACCTTCAATGCTGACCGGGCTAAAGGCCACATAGCCCACGACGTGACCTTCATCGTCCGTCGCGACCAGCCCGAGCGTGATCAAGCCATCTTCACGCAGCTCGCGCACCAGATTGGCTTCACCGTCACGCTTAAAGGTTCGACGCAGCAGCGCGTCGATGCCCGGCGCATCAATTCCAATTTCTACTCGAATCAGCATGGCTCACCTACCGATGTATGTTTAGTTTCTGATGGTGATTTTAGGCCAGCCTCAACGAAATCGGCCAGCTGCATCAGCATCATGCGCAGCGCCTTTGGCATCTGCTCAAGCTCAATGGCATCCATCAGGTTTTTGACATAGAGACCCAGCTCCGTGTCCCCTTCAATCACCAGCCGGCGCTGGAAGAAGAGCGTATCCGGGTCCTGTTTGCGCGCGGCGATCATTAACAGATCGCTGGCATCCGCGCTGAAGCTCACGTCCGCCTGAGCGGCGTCGCTGACAACCAAGCGCCCGTTCTCAACGGAGGTAAACCAGGTGAGGCCGATATCACGCACCTCAATACTCAGCCAGCGGCCATCGAGAAAATCCAGTTCACCGTCATCCAGCGCCTGGCGGAACTGCCAGCTTAGTACCTGCTGAAGGACCTGCCGTTTAAGCGCGAACGGCGTGAATTTCACCGGAACGCTCATCAGAGTCGGTGCGACATGGACCAGACGTGAACGCAGTTTATCCAACACAAGCTTTACTCCCTGAATGCAATAGTTCCGTTATTTTGCCATATCAGTTAAACGACATAGCGGCGTAAATCAACAATTATGTCGTGAGGTAGAGGGATTATTGGCGTCATCAATACGCTTTTGTCTGCCTCAAATCAAAAATGATTAGCGATAGGTTAACTAAAATCTCCATTCATTAACAATAATGCGCCCCAGCCGGGCCGCAAACTCAGGAAGAATTATGGAGTTGCTCTGCCCTGCCGGAAACCTTCCGGCGCTTAAGGCGGCTATCGAAAACGGTGCCGATGCGGTGTATATCGGGCTGAAGGACGACACTAACGCCCGCCATTTCGCCGGTCTGAACTTCACCGAGAAAAAGCTGCAGGAAGCGGTGAACTTCGTACACCAGCATAAACGTAAGCTGCACATCGCGATCAATACTTTTGCGCACCCGGACGGCTACGTCCGCTGGCAGCGTGCCGTAGATATGGCCGCCCAGCTGGGTGCCGACGCCCTTATCCTCGCCGACCTCGCCATGCTTGAGTATGCCGCAGAGCGCTACCCGCATATTGAGCGTCATGTCTCCGTTCAGGCATCGGCGACCAATGAAGAGGCGATTAATTTCTACCATCGCAACTTTGACGTGGCCCGCGTAGTACTGCCGCGCGTACTTTCTATTCATCAGGTGAAACAGTTAGCCCGCGTCACGCCGGTGCCGCTGGAGGTGTTCGCCTTTGGTAGCCTGTGCATCATGGCCGAAGGCCGCTGCTACCTCTCCTCTTATCTGACCGGTGAGTCACCAAATACCGTCGGCGCCTGTTCGCCTGCGCGCTACGTTCGCTGGCAGCAAACCCCACAGGGGCTAGAGTCTCGCCTTAATGAAGTGCTGATCGACCGTTATCAGGACGGCGAAAACGCGGGCTACCCGACGCTGTGTAAAGGTCGTTATCTGGTCGACGGCGAGCGCTATCACGCGCTGGAAGAGCCAACCAGCCTTAACACGCTGGAGCTGCTGCCGGAGCTGCTGGCCGCCAATATTGCCTCGGTGAAAATCGAAGGCCGTCAGCGTAGCCCGGCGTACGTCAGCCAGGTGGCAAAAGTGTGGCGTCAGGCGATCGATCGCTGCATGGCGGACCCGCAGAACTTTGCCCCGCAGGCGGCGTGGATGGAAACGCTCGGATCGATGTCGGAAGGCACTCAGACCACACTTGGCGCATATCACCGTAAATGGCAGTAGGAACAGCAATGAAATATTCATTAGGGCCAGTGCTTTACTACTGGTCAAAAGAGACGCTGGAAGATTTTTACCAGCAGGCCGCCGCGAGCCACGCCGATACCATTTATCTCGGTGAAGCGGTATGCAGCAAGCGCCGCGCCACCAAAGTGGGCGACTGGCTGGATATGGCAAAATCCCTCGCGGGCAGCGGCAAGCAGGTGGTGCTCTCTACGCTGGCGCTGGTTCAGGCATCGTCCGAACTGGGCGAACTCAAGCGCTACGTGGAGAACGGTGATTTTCTGATTGAAGCCAGCGACCTTGGGGTGGTGAACCTGTGCGCCGAGCGCAAGCTGCCGTTTGTCGCCGGCCATGCACTGAACTGCTACAACGCTGTCACCCTGCGGATATTGCAAAAACAGGGAATGGTACGCTGGTGTATGCCGGTTGAACTCTCTCGCGATTGGCTGGTGAACCTGCTTAATCAGTGCGAAGAGCTGGGCATCCGCGATAAGTTTGAAGTGGAAGTGCTGAGCTACGGTCATCTGCCGCTGGCCTACTCCGCCCGCTGCTTTACCGCGCGTTCGGAAGATAAGCCAAAGGATGAGTGTGAGACCTGCTGCATCAAGTACCCGAACGGGCGCAGCATGCTGTCGCAGGAGAATCAGCAGGTGTTCGTGCTGAACGGTATTCAGACCATGAGCGGCTACGTTTACAACCTCGGCAATGAACTGACATCGATGCATGGGCTGGTTGATATGGTGCGTCTGTCACCGATGGGCAATGAGACCTTCGCCATGCTCGACGCCTTCCGCGCCAACGAAAACGGCAATGCTCCGCTGCCGCTGACGGCCAATAGCGACTGTAACGGTTACTGGAAGCGTCTGGCCGGGCTGGAATTGCAGGCCTGATAAAACCGCTCACTTTGTTAACAACAATGGTCAGATTTTAATGCATTATTAAAGATGCAGCTTTTCTGGCCGGGGATATCCCGGCTGGAACAAGACCTTCAATCTGATGACTATGCTGTAGCAAAGTGAGCCTTTATGACTGACAAAACCGTTGCATTCTCGGTGCTCGACCTCGCGCCGATCCCTCAGGGTTCCTCCGCGCGAGAAGCCTTCTCCCATTCGCTCGATCTGGCACAGCTCGCTGAAAAGCGCGGCTACCACCGCTATTGGCTGGCGGAACACCACAATATGGTAGGTATCGCCAGCGCGGCAACTTCGGTACTGATTGGCTATCTCGCCGCCCACACCACCACGCTGCATCTGGGCTCCGGCGGCGTGATGCTGCCTAACCACTCGCCGCTGGTGATTGCCGAGCAGTTCGGTACGCTCAATACGCTCTATCCTGGCCGTATCGATCTCGGTCTGGGGCGTGCGCCGGGCAGCGATCAGCCGACGATGCGCGCGCTGCGCCGTCATATGAGCGGCGATATCGATAACTTCCCGCGTGACGTCGCGGAGCTGGTGGACTGGTTTGATGCGGTCGACCCTGACCCACAGGTGCGCCCGGTACCGGGCTATGGCGAGAAGATTCCGGTGTGGCTGCTCGGTTCCAGCCTGTACGGCGCGCAGCTTGCCGCGCAGCTTGGTCTGCCGTTTGCCTTCGCATCACACTTCGCGCCGGATATGCTCTTCCAGGCGCTGCATCTCTATCGCACCAACTTCAAGCCGTCGGCGCGGCTGGAGAAACCGTACGCGATGGTGTGCATCAATATCATCGCCGCCGACAGCAACCGCGATGCCGAATTCCTCTTCACCTCAATGCAGCAGGCGTTCACCAAACTGCGCCGTGGTGAAACCGGGCAGCTACCGCCACCGATTCAGCAGATGGAACATTTCTGGTCACCATCGGAGAAATACGGCGTGGATCAGGCGCTGCGGATGTCGCTGGTGGGCGATAAGGCAAAGGTGCGCCACGGGCTGGAGTCAATTCTGCGGGAGACGCAGGCGGATGAGATTATGGTCAACGGCCAGATTTTCGATCACCAGGCGCGACTGCATTCGTTTGGGTTGGCGATGGATGTGAAGCGGGAATTGCTGGGGTAGCCCGGAATCAACAGGTAGCCCGGCCGAGCGAAGCGACGCCGGGGAAAATCCCGGAGTCGGCGTAAACGCCTCGTCCGGGCTACAACGATTGTTGGATCGTTGCCTTACTGATAAACCGGCAGCAGATTAAAACTCGACAGCACATGCACCAGCGCGTTACCCACACCAAACACCAGAATCAGCACAATCATCGGCTTACCGCCCCATACGCGGAATTTCGGGCTACCGAAACGCTTGCGGGATTTACGTGCCAGCAGCGCTGGCACAATCGCCGCCCAGATGGTCGCCGCCAGCCCGGCATAGCCAATAGCGTACAGGAAACCGTTCGGCCACAGCAGACCACCGATAATCGGCGGCAGGAAGGTTAGCAGCGCGGTTTTGAAACGGCCCAGCGCAGAATCATCAAATTTGAATAAATCCGCCAGATAGTCGAACAGACCCAGCGTCACGCCGAGGAATGAACTCGCCACCGCGAAGTTGGAGAACACCACTAGCAGCAGGTCCAGGCTACGGCTATTGAGCACGCCGCTCAGCGCCTGCACCAGCACATCAATGTTGCCGCCCTTCTGCGCAATACCGATAAACTCCGGACGCGGTATGTTACCCATCGTCCCCAGCAGCCAAACGGCATAAAGCGCCAGCGCCAGCAGCGTACCGTAGACCAGGCACTTCACGATGGTCTTCGGATCTTTGCCGTAGTACTTCATCAGGCTCGGTACGTTACCGTGATAGCCAAACGAGGCCAGACAGAACGGCAGCGTCATCAGCAGGTAAGGCGTATAGCTGGCGTGCGTCTCCGCTACGTTAAACAGCGTAGCGGGCGTGACGTGGCCCATCAGGCTACCGAAGGTCAGGAAGAAGGTAATCACCTTAGCGCCCAGTACGATAGCCGTCATACGGCTTACTGCTTTGGTGCTCAACCACACCACGAACGCCACCAGCAGCGCAAAGCCAAAGCCTGCCGCACGCGCGGGAACATTCAGCGACATCTCACCGAAGGTGTGATGCAGAATGGAGCCACTCGCCGAAATATAGGCGTAGGTCAGGATATAGAGCACGAAGGCAATGGAGATACCGTTTACCACGTTCCAGCCTTTGCCCAGCAGATCTTTAGTGATGGTGTCGAAGCTCGAGCCAATACGGTAGTTCAGGTTCGCTTCGAGGATCATCAGCCCGGAGTGCAGCATGCAGAACCAGGTAAACACCAGCGCCGCCATCGACCAGAAGAACCACGCACCGGACATAACCACCGGCAGAGAGAACATCCCCGCACCAATGATTGTGCCGCCGATGATCACCACGCCGCCAAGCAGCGAAGGTGACGTTTGGGTGGTGGTTAGTGTCGCCATACAGCCTTTTCTCCAGTGTATTGTTTTGCTACTGCATTTTAATGTGTCGCACTGTACCAGTACACGAGTACAAATGAAATAAAAAAAGCCCCAATCATGACGATCGGGGCTGTATATATTACTTTACGCTTTTAAACCGTGAGGCTTATGCGTCACCGCCGAAACGACGACGACCGGTAGAGTCATCACGACGTGGAGCAGAAGTGCCAGCATCATCACGGCGCGGCGCACGGTTACCACCGTCACGACGTTCACCGCTGAAACGACGACCATCACCACGGCCGCCTTCACGACGCTCACCACCGAAACCACGACCGCCTTCGCGACGTTCGCCACCGAAGCTACGACCGCCTTCACGGCGTTCGCCGCCGAAGCTACGACCGCTACGCTCTGGACGAGGCTGCGCGTCGCCGATCAGCTGCATGTTCATCGGTTTGTTGAGGATGCGGGTACGAGTAAAGTGCTGCAGTACTTCGCCCGGCATGCCTTTTGGCAGTTCGATAGTAGAGTGGGTACCGAACAGCTTGATGTTACCGATGTAACGGCTGCTGATGTCGCCTTCGTTCGCGATAGCGCCAACGATGTGACGAACTTCAACGCCGTCATCACGGCCCACTTCAATGCGGTACAGTTCCATATCGCCAACGTCACGACGTTCGCGTTTAGGACGATCTTCGCCACCACGGTCATTACGATCGCGTGGACCACGGTCGTTACGGTCACGACGTTCGAAACGATCGTCACGGTCACGGAACTCACGCTTAGGACGCATTGGCGCATCTGGTGGAACGATCAGAGAACGTTCGCCCTGTGCCATTTTCAACAACGCAGCGGCCAGCGTTTCAACGTCCAGCTCTTCGCCTTCCGCGGTCGGCTGGATTTGCGCCAGCAGTGCACGGTACTGATCCAGATCGCTGCTTTCCAGCTGCTGCTGTACTTTCGCGGCGAATTTTTCCAGGCGGCGTTTGCCCAGCAGATCTGCGTTTGGCAGCTCAACTTCTGGAATGGTCAGCTTCATAGTACGTTCGATGTTGCGCAGCAGACGACGCTCGCGGTTCTCGACGAACAGCAGCGCACGGCCAGCACGACCCGCACGACCGGTACGACCGATACGGTGAACGTAAGACTCGGAGTCCATCGGGATGTCGTAGTTAACGACCAGGCTGATACGCTCAACGTCCAGACCACGTGCCGCAACGTCGGTTGCGATCAGGATATCCAGACGACCGTCTTTCAGACGATCCAGAGTCTGCTCACGCAGGGACTGGTTCATGTCACCGTTCAGCGCAGCGCTGTTGTAGCCGCTACGTTCCAGGGCTTCAGCCACTTCCAGGGTCGCGTTTTTGGTACGAACGAAGATAATCGCCGCATCAAAATCTTCAGCTTCCAGGAAACGTACCAGCGCTTCATTTTTGCGCATGCCGTACACAGACCAGTAGCTCTGGCTGATGTCAGGACGGGTCGTTACGCTGGACTGAATGCGTACTTCCTGTGGATCTTTCATAAAGCGACGGGTAATACGACGGATAGCTTCCGGCATGGTTGCAGAGAACAGAGCGGTCTGATGACCTTCTGGAATCTGAGCCATGATGGTTTCAACGTCTTCGATAAAGCCCATACGCAGCATTTCATCAGCTTCGTCCAGTACCAGACCGCTCAGTTTAGAGAGATCCAGAGTACCGCGCTTCAGGTGGTCAAGCAGACGACCTGGGGTACCGACGACAATCTGTGGCCCTTGACGCAGGGCACGTAACTGCACGTCATAACGCTGGCCGCCGTACAGGGCAACCACGTTTACGCCGCGCATATGTTTAGAGAACTCAGTCATGGCTTCAGCTACCTGAACCGCCAGTTCGCGGGTCGGTGCCAACACCAGAATCTGTGGTGCTTTCAGCTCAGGATCAAGATTGTTCAGCAGTGGCAGGGAAAACGCTGCGGTTTTACCACTACCTGTCTGGGCCATACCCAGAACGTCACGACCGCCCAGCAGGTGCGGAATGCACTCAGCCTGGATCGGAGATGGTTTTTCGTAACCCAGATCGGTAAGGGCTTCAAGGATAGGAGCCTTCAGGCCCAGATCTGCAAAAGTGGTTTCGAATTCAGCCATGTAGTACAAGTGCCTCGATATTAATGGCGGCCAGTCTACATAACTCATCATGAAATTGATCTGCAATTTTCATTGAAAAGTGTGAACCGGCTCAAAGTAGGTGTATTAACGAACAACAACGCCCTCACCCGCGAAGGTGATGGCAATCAAAAAAGATTACGGGCTGATGTAGTCGTCAGCTATTGCTGGTCCGATTCTGCCAGGTCATCTTGGTCCTGGCCCAGGAGCGATAATTCCAACAATGCGTATCGGTGCTCAACGTAGTTATGTACGTTGTTGGCAACCGCCAGTTTGAACAGTGCCGTAGCGCTGTTCTTGTCCCCAAGACTTAGGTAATACTTACCTAAATAGAAGTTGGTTTCACTGAGATGCTCAGCGAGCGAGGTGTTATCCGTTGCGTCCGCCTTCAGGCGCTCCATTAACGTTTTTTCGTCAATGTTGCCTAAGTAGAACTCGACAATGTTCCATCCCCACTGTTCTTTATCCGATTTGTCGAAGCGTTGCTTCAACGCATCTTTCGCCTGCTTCTCATCGAGCTTCTGCTCAGCGAGATAAAGCCACAGACTGCGGAAAGGATCATTGGGATCGTCTTGATAAAACGCCAGCAGATCATCTTGCGCTAACTTCGCACGGCCACCGTAATAAAGCGCGATGCCGCGGTTCAAGTGCGCATAATTGTAAGTTGGATCAAGCTCAAGTACAGAATCAAACGCTTCATAGGCAGCATCAAAATTGCCTGCCTGCGTTAAATAAATGCCTAAGTAATTGAATACTTCAGGCATATCAGGTCGGATTGCCAGCGCTTGCGAGAAATCGTTACGCGCTAATGCCCTCAGACCGAGACTATCATACAACACTCCGCGCTCATATAAAAGCTGTGCGCGTTCGTCATCGGTTAAAGCCCGACTGGCAAGTATTTGTTCCATGCGTGCCAGGATCACTTCCTGCTGTAACGTCGGTTGCAATGGCACTGCGAGGACTTCACTCTTACGCCAGGCAGAGTTGCTGCATCCTGCCAGCGTGAGTGCTGTCGCAACGAAACACCAGCGCAAAAAAGGCTTCATTTCCCACTCCCGAAGACAACAATTGGATGAACGTCCTGTCCCCCGCCTGCAAACAAGGCATCCTGCCAGCTAAATGTGCCCTCCGCAAACGCGGAGGGCAAAAGGCAAACCTTACTCGCCCTGTTCCGCTACCGGAGCTTCCGGTGCGGCGGCAGGCTGAGACTGCTCGGTTGCTTCTTTAATGCTAAGACGGATACGGCCCTGACGGTCAACTTCCAGAACCTTAACCGGTACTTCCTGGTTCATCTGCAGGTAGTCGGTCACTTTCTCAACGCGCTTGTCAGCGATCTGAGAGATGTGTACCAGACCTTCTTTACCGCCACCGATGGCAACGAACGCGCCAAAGTCAACGATACGGGTCACTTTACCGTTGTAGATACGACCTACTTCGATTTCTGCAGTGATCTCTTCGATACGACGGATAGCGAATTTCGCTTTCTCACCGTCGGTCGCTGCGATCTTAACGGTACCGTCATCTTCGATTTCGATGGTGGTGCCGGTTTCTTCGGTCAGGGCACGGATTACAGAACCGCCTTTACCGATAACGTCTTTGATCTTGTCTGGATTGATCTTGATGGTGTGGATACGTGGAGCGAACTGAGAAATGTCGCCACGTGGCGCGTTAATCGCCTGTTCCATCACGCCCAGGATGTGCAGACGCGCACCTTTAGCCTGGTTCAGAGCAACCTGCATGATCTCTTTGGTGATACCTTCAATTTTGATATCCATCTGCAGTGCAGAGATACCGTCGCGGGAACCCGCAACTTTGAAGTCCATATCGCCCAGGTGGTCTTCGTCGCCCAGGATGTCAGACAGAACAACAAAGTTGTCGCCTTCTTTCACCAGACCCATCGCGATACCCGCAACGGCAGCTTTGATTGGCACGCCTGCGTCCATCAGCGCCAGGGAAGCACCACAAACGGAAGCCATGGAAGAAGAACCGTTAGATTCGGTGATTTCAGAAACCACACGAACGGTGTACGGGAATTTGTCCAGCTCTGGCATTACCGCCAGCACGCCGCGTTTCGCCAGGCGACCGTGACCAATTTCACGACGCTTAGGAGAACCGACCATACCGGTTTCACCTACGCAGTACGGAGGGAAGTTGTAGTGGAACAGGAAGTTGTCAGTACGCTCGCCCATCAGTTCGTCGAGGTTCTGTGCATCACGGGTGGTGCCCAGGGTCGCCGTAACCAGCGCCTGAGTTTCGCCACGGGTGAACAGCGCGGAACCGTGAGTACGTGGCAGAACGCCAGTACGTACGTCCAGACCACGGATCATGTCTTTTTCGCGACCATCAATACGCGGCTCGCCTGCCAGTACGCGGCTACGAACAACGTTTTTCTCGATAGCGTGCAGGATTTCACCCAGTTCGTTAGCGTCCAGGGTTTCGTCTTCTGCAGTCAGCTGAGCGATAACTTCAGATTTGATCACGTCAACCTGAGCATAACGCTCCTGTTTATCGGTGATGCGGTAAGCGTCGCTCAGGCGAGATTCTGCCAGCGCAGCAACGCGCGCGTTCAGCGCTTCGTTGACGGCTTCTGGCTGCCAATCCCAACGTGGTTTGCCGGCTTCTTTAACCAGATCGTTGATTTCTTTGATAACAACCTGCTGCTGCTCGTGACCGAATACTACGGCGCCCAGCATCTGGTCTTCGCTCAGCAGTTCTGCTTCGGATTCAACCATCAGTACAGCAGCTTCGGTACCGGCAACAACCAGGTCCAGCTTGCTTTCTTTCAGCTCGTCCTGAGTCGGGTTCAGCACGTACTGGTCATTGATGTAACCCACGCGAGCAGAACCGATTGGACCGTTGAACGGAATACCGGACAGGGACAGGGCAGCAGATGCGCCAATCATAGCAACGATGTCTGGGTTAACCTGTGGGTTAACGGAAACCACGGTCGCGATAACCTGAACTTCGTTAACGAAGCCTTCTGGGAACAGCGGGCGAACCGGGCGGTCAATCAGACGCGCGATCAGGGTTTCGCCTTCGCTTGGGCGGCCTTCACGACGGAAGAAGCTACCTGGAATACGACCAGCAGCGTAGGTACGCTCCTGATAGTTAACGGTCAGCGGGAAGAAGTCCTGGCCTGGTTTCGCTTTTTTCTGACCGACAACGGTAACGAATACCGCAGTGTCATCCATGCTAACCATAACAGCGGCAGTTGCCTGACGCGCCATCATGCCGGTTTCCAGCGTTACGGTGTGTTGGCCGTACTGGAACTTACGAACGATCGGATTAAGCAAAATTCTATCCTTTCTTATTAAATGGCGGCACACCCTCTGGCGTACCGACCGATGAAACCGATCTTCTTTGCATCCTCGCGACTAATGACAACCCTAACCCGATGCGGGTAAAGCCTCTCATTAGCCGCGCGAACCTCTGCAACGAAGAATATGCACAACAACAATACATTATACCCGTTATCTTTCAAAATACTGCTGTGTCGGTAATTTCAGCTCAATTTTGTCTAAACAAGACGTAGACAGGGAGGATTACCGGGGCACAAACAGCGTTTCTACGGGCACTCTGTTCTCTTAAATTGGCGTTGTCTGGTGGAAAAAAGGGGCCATAAAGGCCCCTCTTTCTGAAACTCGCTAGAATTAGCGACGCAGACCCAGACGCTCGATCAGCGCGGTGTAGCGTGCAACATCTTTACGTTTCAGGTAGTCGAGCAGTTTACGACGCTGAGAAACCATGCGCAGCAGACCACGACGGCTGTGGTGATCTTTTTTGTGCTCTGCAAAGTGACCCTGCAGGTGGTTGATCTGTGCAGTCAGCAGTGCAACCTGAACTTCGGTAGAACCACTGTCGTTAGCGCCACGACCGAACTCAGAAACGATTTGTGCTTTAGCTTCAACGCTTAGAGACATTTTGAACTCCAAATTTAAAAGAAAGAAAGGGTGCCGATCTCTAATTCAGCAACCCCTGATGTAACGCTTGCCAATTGTTAAACAATTAAGCAGGCGTTAAGCCGCGATATTCTACTCGCAGCGCTCTGTTATCGCAAGCCACACAATCTGACTTACTCGGTGTATTCGACCACCAGACGGCGTGGTGCCACGCGGCCTTCGTCGTCGATTTCACCCATGCCAAGAAATTTGCCTTCTTCACCTTCCGTCACGCGTACCAGACCTTCCAGAGGCGCGCCTGACGTCCGCACCGGGTTACCATTTTTAAAGTAGACCGATGAGGTTAAAGGAATATTGACTATCGGATAGTCTGAAGCCGGACTGTCCATTGGCATTAATAGCGGATCGAGCAGTTCCGCTGCCGGAACGCCCTGCTGCTCAGCCTGTTCGACCAGGGCATGCAGTTGCTCCAGCGTAACCATACGGTCGACCGGGTATTTGCTGACCGCCAGACGACGCAGGAAAATCACGTGCGCGCCGCAGCCGAGCTTTTCACCCAGATCGTCGATAATGGTACGAATATAGGTGCCTTTCGAGCAGTGAATCTCCAGCTCCAGTTCGTTACCTTCGTGGCGGATAAACAGCAGCTCATAGACGGTAATCGGGCGGGCTTCACGCGGTACGTCGATGCCCTGACGTGCATATTCGTAAAGCTTTTTACCCTGGTACTTCAGCGCCGAGTACATGGATGGCACCTGCTGGGTGTCTCCACGGAAGCTCTCCAGCGCCTCAGCCAGCTGTGCATCGCTGAAGGTCACCGGACGTTCTTCCACGATCTGACCATCGGCATCCGAGGTATCGGTGCGCTGACCCAGGCGGGCAATCACACGATAACGCTTGTCGGAGTCCAGAAGATACTGAGAAAACTTGGTGGCTTCACCGAGGCAAATCGGCAACATGCCGGTAGCCAGCGGGTCCAGCGCGCCGGTATGCCCGGCGCGGTTGGCGTTATAAATACGCTTTACCTTCTGCAGCACATCATTGCTGGACGCGCCTTGCGGTTTGTCCAGCAACAATACGCCGTGAATATCACGGCCGCGACGACGAGGACGACTCATCAGTCCTCCTTGCTGTCGTCCGCTGGGTTCACACGACGTTCGTCGTCATGCTTCACCACGCTGGTCACCAGGTTAGACATGCGCATACCTTCAACCAGCGAGTTGTCGTAGAAGAAGGTCAGTTCCGGCACGATACGCAGGCGCATCGCTTTCCCCAGCAGGGAGCGGATAAAGCCAGAGGCTTCCTGCAGCGCTTTGATGCCGGCTTTAATCGCCGCTTCATCTTTGTCGTTGAGGAAGGTGACAAACACTTTGGCATAGGCCAGGTCACGAGACATTTCGACACCGGAAACGGTAGTCATCATGCCCAGACGAGGATCTTTAATTTCGCGCTGCAGGATGATTGCGATCTCTTTTTGCATCTCCTGGGCCACGCGCTGCGGGCGACCAAATTCTTTCGCCATAATAAATTCTCCAGACAAAAAAGGGGCTATCAGCCCCTTTTGAAATAATTGCCGGGTTGCACGAGGCTTTCCCGGCCTACAATCGACAATCTTAACGAAGATTAAGCGATGGTACGTTGGATCTCGATGATTTCGAACACTTCGATCATATCGCCAACGCGAACGTCGTTGTAGTTCTTAACGCCGATACCACATTCCATGCCGTTACGGACTTCGTTAACGTCATCTTTGAAGCGGCGCAGGGATTCCAGCTCGCCTTCATAGATAACCACGTTGTCGCGCAGAACGCGGATTGGGTTGTGACGCTTGATGGTACCTTCGGTAACCATACAGCCCGCGATCGCACCGAATTTCGGTGATTTGAACACGTCACGTACTTCAGCCAGACCAATGATCTGCTGTTTCAGCTCCGGAGACAGCATGCCGCTCATTGCCGCTTTCACTTCGTCGATCAGGTTATAGATGACGGAGTAGTAGCGCAGATCCAGGCTTTCTGACTCGATAACTTTACGTGCAGAGGCATCAGCACGTACGTTGAAGCCAACCAGGATAGCGTTAGATGCTGCAGCCAGGGTCGCGTCGGTTTCGGTGATACCACCTACGCCAGAACCGATGATCTTCACTTTCACTTCGTCGGTAGACAGTTTCAGCAAGGAGTCGGAGATCGCTTCCACAGAACCCTGTACGTCGGCCTTCAGTACGATGTTCACTTCGTGAACTTCGCCTTCGGTCATGTTGGCGAACATGTTCTCGAGTTTAGATTTCTGCTGACGAGCCAGTTTAACTTCACGGAATTTACCCTGACGGTACAGAGCAACTTCACGAGCTTTCTTCTCGTCACGAACAACGGTCACTTCGTCACCGGCAGCCGGAACACCGGACAGACCCAGGATTTCCACTGGAATGGACGGACCCGCTTCCAGCACTTCCTGACCCAGTTCGTTACGCATCGCACGAACGCGACCGTATTCGAAGCCACACAGTACGATATCGCCCTTGTTCAGGGTACCTTCGCGAACCAGGACGGTAGCGACTGGGCCACGACCTTTATCCAGGAAGGATTCGATAACCGCGCCGCTCGCCATACCTTTACGAACCGCTTTCAGCTCCAGAACTTCAGCCTGCAGCAGGATAGCGTTCAGCAGGTCGTCGATACCGGTACCCGCTTTTGCAGATACAGGGATGAACTGCGATTCGCCGCCCCACTCTTCCGGCATAACGCCGTACTGAGACAGTTCGTTCTTAACGCGGTCCATATCGGCTTCTGGCTTATCGATTTTGTTCACAGCAACAACCAGAGGCACCTGCGCCGCTTTCGCGTGCTGGATTGCTTCGATGGTCTGCGGCATCACGCCGTCGTCTGCTGCAACAACCAGAACAACGATATCCGTTGCCTGAGCACCACGAGCACGCATGGAGGTAAACGCAGCGTGGCCTGGGGTATCCAGGAAGGTGATCATCCCGTTTTCAGTTTCAACGTGATAAGCACCGATGTGCTGAGTAATGCCGCCCGCTTCGCCAGAGGCCACTTTCGTAGAACGAATGTAGTCCAGCAGAGAGGTTTTACCGTGGTCAACGTGACCCATGATGGTCACAACTGGTGCGCGCGGTTCAGCCGCAGCACCGGTGTCACGGTCGCTCATTACCGCTTCTTCCAGCTCGTTTTCACGACGCAGGATAACTTTGTGGCCCATCTCTTCGGCAACCAGCTGTGCGGTTTCCTGGTCGATGACCTGGTTGATGGTGGCCATTGCGCCCAGCTTCATCATCGCTTTGATGACCTGAGAGCCTTTCACCGCCATCTTGTTAGCCAGATCGCCAACGGTGATGGTTTCGCCAATCACAACGTCACGGTTAACGGCCTGAGCTGGCTTCTGGAAGCCCTGCTGCAGCGCGGAACCTTTACGCTGTTTGCCGCCTTTACCACCGCGAACCGCTGCACGCGCTTCTTCACGGTCAGCTTTAGATTCAGCGTGTTTGTTGCCTTTCTTCTGAGGACGCGCTGCTTTAGATGCAGTACGCGCACGGCCACGGCCACCTTCAACTTCACGGTCGTTTTCGTCTTCAGCCTGGCGAGCATGGGTAGAAGTCGTGACGTGATAATCGCTGGCATCTTCAATAGGTTCAGCGTTATTCACACCATTCTTCTCATTTTCTTCTGCCATACGGCGAGCTTCTTCCGCTACGCGGCGAGCTTCTTCTTCAAGCTTGCGGCGTGCTTCTTCTTCCGCTTTACGCTTCAGCTCGGCAGCTTCATTTTCACGGCGGGCTTTTTCGGCCTGGGCAGTTTTGGTCATATCGTCGGTCTGTTGATTGCTCACTTTGTCTTTTTCCGCAGCTTCACGTTTCGCTTTGTCAGCGGCTTCACGATTAGCTTTTTCTGCGGCCTCACGTTCAGCTTTTTGTTGCGCCTCGCGTTTAGCTGCTTCTTCAGCTTCACGACGGGCTTGCTCTTCCGCTTCACGCTGCGCCTGCTCTTCCGCGGCCAGGCGTTCAGCCTCTTGCGGATCGCGTTTAACAAAGGTGCGTGTCTTGCGGACTTCGATTTGTACCGATTTGCTTTTTCCACCGGTACCTGGAATGTTGAGAGTACTGCGCGTTTTGCGCTGCAAAGTCAACTTATCTGGGGCAGAACCATTTTCACGGTTCAGGTGCGCCAGTAAGGTTTGCTTCTCTTGCGCGGACACAGAATCATCAGCACCTTTCGGGATGCCCGCATCAGCAAATTGCTGTACCAGGCGATCCACGGAGGTCTGTATTTCTGCAGCCAGCGTTTTAACGGTTACATCTGTCATACTGTTCCTTCCTGCTACAGTTTATTACGCTTCATCACCGAACCAGCAGATATTACGGGCAGCCATAATCAGCTCACCGGCTTTTTCGTCGGTTAAGCCTTCGATATCCACCAGATCATCAATACCTTGTTCGGCGAGATCTTCCAGCGTACAAACACCACGGGCAGCCAGTTTGAAGGCCATCTCACGATCCAATCCTTCCAGATTCAGCAGATCGTCAGCCGGTTTATTATCACCGAGGCTTTCTTCCTGGGCCAGTGCCAGAGTGGTCAGTGCGTTTTTAGCACGCTCGCGCAGTGCTTCAACGGTGTCTTCATCCAGGCCATCAATAGCCAGCAGCTCGTTCATTGGCACATAGGCCAGTTCTTCCAGCGTGGAGAAGCCTTCTTCAACCAGCACGGTAGCGAAATCTTCATCAATATCGAGATATTTAGTGAAGGTATCGATAGCCGCGTGTGCTTCAGCCTGGTGCTTCGCCTGCAGGTCATCAACGGTCATAACATTGAGTTCCCAGCCGCTCAGTTGAGAAGCCAGACGGACGTTCTGACCGTTACGGCCAATCGCCTGCGCCAGGTTGCCCGCTTCAACCGCGATATCCATGGTGTGCTTGTCTTCGTCAACCACAATAGATGCCACGTCAGCCGGAGCCATCGCGTTGATCACGAACTGCGCTGGGTTGTCGTCCCACAGCACGATATCGATACGTTCGCCGCCAAGCTCGGTAGAGACCGCTTGAACGCGCGCGCCGCGCATACCAACGCAAGCACCGACTGGGTCGATACGTTTGTCGTTGGTCTTAACAGCGATTTTGGCACGAGAACCCGGATCGCGAGCAGCAGCTTTGATTTCGATAACTTCTTCACCGATTTCTGGCACTTCAATGCGGAACAGTTCGATCAGCATTTCTGGCTTAGAACGGGTGACGAAGAGCTGCGCACCGCGCGCTTCCGGACGTACGGAGTACAGAACACCGCGGATACGGTCGCCTGGGCGGAAGTTTTCACGCGGCAGCATGTCTTCACGCAGGATAACCGCTTCAGCGTTGCTACCCAGGTCCAGAGAGATGTTGTCGCGGTTAACTTTCTTAACCACGCCGGTGATGATCTCACCTTCATGCTCACGGAACTGGTCAACAACCATTGCGCGTTCAGCTTCACGTACTTTCTGTACGATAACCTGTTTTGCAGTCTGGGTCGTGATACGGTCGAAGGTAACAGATTCGATCTGGTCTTCAACGTATTCGCCCACGTTCAGGCTTTCGTCTTCGAAGCGTGCCGCTTCGAGGGTGATTTCTTTAGTCGGCTGGGTCACTTCTTCGACAATAACCCAACGACGGAAGGTATCGAAATCACCGCTACGACGGTCAATTTCAACGCGAACGTCGATTTCTTGTTCGTATTTTTTCTTCGTTGCTGTAGCCAGCGCACTTTCCAGCGCTTCAAAAATTTTCTCGCGTGGCAGTGATTTTTCGTTGGAAACGGCTTCAACAACGGCCAAAATTTCTTTGTTCATCGCGGGCTTTTCACCTCAATCCAGACTGTTAAAAGTGGGGAACCAGGTTCGCCTTCTGGATGTTACTCAGCGCGAACACTTCATCTTTACCGTCGACTGTCACGGTGATCATCTCACCGTCTACCGCTTTAATAATGCCCTGCCACTTACGACGGTTCTGAACCGCCATACGCAGGACCAGCGTAACCTCTTCACCCATGAAACGCACATAGTGTTCAGCAGTGAACATAGGACGGTCGAGGCCCGGAGAGGAAACTTCCAGGTTGTAAGCCACAGTAATAGGATCTTCAACGTCCATCACCGCACTTACCTGGTGGCTCACATCAGCACAATCATCAACATTAATGCCATCTTCACTATCAATATAGATGCGCAGTGTTGATGTGCGACCACGAATAAATTCGATGCCGACCAGTTCGTAGCCAAGGGCTTCAACCGGCGCTGTAATCATCTCTGTTAATTTTTGCTCTAATGTGGACAAACCCACCCCCAAGACATAAAAAAAGGGCCTAAAGCCCAGTTATTCTGTAGTCAGATAACAAAAAACCCCGATAAATCGGGGCTTTAGATAACTGAACCCTATAGCCGCAACTGCGGCCTGGAGAACCTTCCGAAAGAATTTTTTTTCAAATCCAGCTACGAAGGCCTAAGTCTTCACAGTATATTTGAAAATGAACTCTAAGGGAAAGTGGTTGCGGGGGCCGGATTTGAACCGACGACCTTCGGGTTATGAGCCCGACGAGCTACCAGGCTGCTCCACCCCGCGCCTGAAACGTGGCAAATTTTACTCGTTTTGAGTAAAAAGTGCAAATAATGCTGGGATTTGGTACCGAGGACGGGACGTAAAATCGGCCTTTAGTATAGTGATCTCGCTCACAGCTTGTCAACCTCACATTCTATGCAGAAGAAATGCGTAAGTCGTCGCGGTATGGTATTACCGGCGATCATCACTGACGGCGCGGATTTTTTGAATAAAAATGCATGAATCTCTTCCGATGCCAGTCAAAACATGATTAAATGAAAACTCATTTATTTTGCATAAAAATTCACTGACAGCGAAAGCGATTTCTCCTTCAGTCAATCAAGCAGGGTTTTACTTTATGACGACGATTCTCAAGCATCTTCCAGCAGGTCAACGTATTGGTATCGCCTTCTCTGGCGGTCTTGACACCAGCGCAGCGCTGCTGTGGATGCGACAAAAAGGCGCTGTCCCTTATGCATATACTGCAAACCTGGGCCAGCCTGACGAAGAAGATTATGATGCGATCCCTCGTCGTGCTATGGAATATGGCGCAGAAAACGCTCGCCTGATCGACTGCCGCAAACAACTGGTTGCTGAAGGTATCGCCGCGATTCAGTGTGGTGCCTTCCACAACACTACCGGTGGCCTGACCTACTTTAACACCACCCCGCTGGGCCGCGCCGTAACCGGTACTATGCTGGTTGCCGCCATGAAAGAAGATGGCGTGAACATCTGGGGCGACGGCAGCACCTATAAAGGTAACGATATTGAACGTTTCTATCGTTACGGCCTGCTGACCAACGCTGAACTGCAAATTTACAAGCCGTGGCTCGATACCGACTTTATCGACGAGCTCGGCGGCCGTCATGAAATGTCTGAATTCATGATAGCCTGCGGCTTCGACTACAAAATGTCCGTCGAAAAAGCCTACTCCACCGACTCCAACATGCTGGGCGCAACGCACGAGGCAAAAGACCTTGAGTTCCTGAACTCCAGCGTGAAGATCGTTAACCCAATCATGGGCGTGAAGTTCTGGGACGAAAACGTGAAGATCCCAGCGGAAGAAGTCACCGTGCGCTTTGAGCAGGGACATCCGGTCGCGCTGAACGGTAAAACCTTCAGCGACGACGTTGAGATGATGCTGGAAGCGAACCGCATCGGCGGCCGTCATGGTCTGGGCATGAGCGACCAGATTGAAAACCGTATTATCGAAGCGAAGAGCCGTGGCATCTACGAAGCCCCGGGGATGGCGCTGCTGCACATTGCCTACGAGCGTCTGCTGACCGGTATCCACAACGAAGATACCATCGAGCAGTATCACTCTCATGGCCGTCAGTTGGGCAAACTGCTGTACCAGGGCCGCTGGTTCGATTCCCAGGCGCTGATGCTGCGTGACGGCCTGCAGCGTTGGGTCGCCAGTCAAATAACCGGTGAAGTGACGCTGGAACTGCGTCGCGGCAATGACTACTCCATCCTGAATACCGTGTCTGACAATCTGACCTATAAGGCTGAGCGTCTGACCATGGAGAAAGGTGAGTCCGTGTTCTCGCCAGACGATCGTATTGGCCAGCTGACCATGCGTAACCTCGACATCACCGATACCCGTGAGAAGCTGTTCGGGTACGCGAAAGCGGGTCTGCTGACCGCCTCTTCCGCAACCGGCCTGCCGCAGGTCGAGAACCTGGAAAACAAAGGCAAATAAGCCTGCGTTGAGAATGTAAAAGGCCGCTTATGCGGCCTTTTTTACGTCTGGGGATTGGTCTACCGGCGCCGCCATTCTCCCGGGGTCAGGCCATAGTGCTTTTTGAAAGTCTTTGAGAATGATGCCAGCGACTGAAATCCACAGCGCTCGGCAATCAGGTCGAGCCGGGCCTGTCTGTCCTGATGCAGCAATCTCGCCGCCATCGCCATGCGCAGTTGCGTCAGCCAGGCCTGGGGCGTCAGGTGATAAGCTCGGGCAAAGTGGCGGGCAAAAGTCGCGCGCGATAAAAAGGCGCGCGCTGCCATGCTTTCCATAGTCCAGGGCTGTTCCGGCGAGGCAAGAACGGCAAGCACCGCGGGCATCAGCCGTTCATCCCCCATCAGGCGCAACAATCCCCCCGGAGGCTCCTCTGCACCCAGCAGCGTACGGAGGAGTAGCACCAACAGCGTATCACCCAGGCTTCGGACAATGGCGCTGCCACCGGGATGCTCGGCCAGACTCTCGCGCACCAGTACGTTGAGCAGAATCTCCAGCTCTGGGCAATCTTCCCGCTCATCGGTGTGCAGATGAATAAGCTCCGTCTCCTCGGCGAAAAGCCAGCTAACGTGCGGGCCAAAATAAAACTCACCGCACAGCATCTCCAGCGCATCACTTTCACTGCCGGTGCGCATTTCGGTCAGCGTGCCGTTAAAGCGATGAGCAACAGGCAGCACTTGTCCCCACTCAACCAGACTCTCCATCAGATGCGGCGAACCGTGCGGCAACAAAATGACATCTCCCGCGCGCATATGCCGGGTTTGGCTCCCCACGGTGAGGCGCCCTTCCCCCCGCAACACAAAATGCCAGGGCACAATGCCGGAACGCATCTGCTCGTGCCCTGCCTGCCAGCGTCCGCCAAAACGGCAGTGCAGATTCACTTCGCAGCGCGGGGCTAACAGCGTCAAGAGATGGCTAAGACTGTCCATATCACTCCTGAGACGATAAGACAAAAAGATGAGACGAAGAGCGCCAGTCTAGCACGGTCCTTGCGACTAAGATGACGTCATTGCCACTACAAACCCTCTAGTAACAGGAGTATGACATGAGCCGTTTAGCTGAAATCCGTGAACAAGACGTAACAGGGAAAGCCGCAGAGATTTTTGGCGGTATCAAAAAAGCGATGGGTAAAGTGCCGAATACCTATCTGACCATTGGCGGGCATTCACCAGAATCACTGCAACAGGCGCTGGCGCATAATACGATGCTGCACAAAAGCAGCCTGAATGCGAAAGAATTGGAGACTATCAACCTTGCCGTCAGCGAAGCCACCGGGTGTGATTACTGCCTGGCCGCACACAGCATGATGGCGAAAAAGGCCGGCTTCAGCAGCGAGCAGATTCGTGAACTGCGCCGCGGGCAGTATGCTGAAGATGCGCATCTCGACGCGTTGGCAAAATTTGCGCAGACGCTGGTGACCACCACGGGTACGTTGCCGGAAGCTGATGTCACAGCGCTGCGTGACGCCGGATTCAGCGACCGTCAGGTGATTGAAGCCATCAGCGCCATCAGCGCCATTCTGTTCACCAACATGGTGAACCGCGTGAACGACACGGTGATCGATTTCCCTAAGGCTGACTAACCTAGCCCTGTAGGCCTGATAAGCGTAGCGCCATCAGGCAAGACAACGCGGAAGGCCGGAGACAGCGTTGCCTTATCCGGCCTACGAATTCACGTGGTTTTATACAGACGAAAAAAAAGACGCTTTTCAGCGTCTTTTTTTCGGAATATTGGTACCGAGGATGGGACTCGAACCCACAAGCCCGTTAGGGCACTACCACCTCAAGGTAGCGTGTCTACCAATTCCACCACCTCGGTACAGATACTGCTATTAGTGCGGGATATCGCTGGTCGGCTGGGCCGGTGCCGCTGGCTGAGTCGTTTGCTCAGTCTTAGGCGCAGTCAGATTTTCCCACTCGCTTCCTTTATTGATCTTGTTACTGTTGATGTTGCCCAGTACCAGACTGATAATGAAGAACAGCGTCGCAAACACGGCGGTCATACGGGTCATGAAGTTACCAGAACCACTAGAACCAAACAGTGTAGCGGAAGCGCCTGCTCCAAAGGAGGCTCCCATATCAGCGCCTTTACCTTGCTGCAGCATAACGAGGACCACAAGGCCAATCGCTACAATAAGGAAAACAACTAAAAGAGCTTCGTACATAATCAACCTGTTCCTTGCGGGGACACCGCGTACCAAGTGCTTCAACCAATAAAGCGGGATGTTTATGTTTCCCACTGAAGCGGGTGTGAATACTAACCAAAGCGAATGACCTTCGCAAGGGCAATTTTGACACATTGTATCAACTGCGGAAAAAAACAGCAAAACAACGTGTAATCAACAATAAAAAGGCGGCAAGCGCCGCCTTTTGAGTGACTTAGATAACTATTATACCGCTTTTACTGCATCGGCAATACGGTGGGCAAACGCGGTCACCTGCGCTTCTTCTTCACCTTCAACCATGACGCGAATCAGCGGCTCGGTGCCGGATTTGCGCAGTAAAACACGACCACGGTTACCCAACGCCGCTTCCACTTCTGCAGCCGCCGCTTTAACCGCATCATTTTCCAGCGGGTTAGATTTTCCATCGGTATAGCGCACGTTGACCAGCACCTGCGGGAACATCTTCATGCCGCTGCACAGATCGTGCAGGCTCATGTGGTTACGCACCATCGCCGCAACCACCTGCAGGCCAGCAACAATACCGTCGCCCGTGGTAGTTTTGTCCAGCAGGATTACGTGACCGGAGTTTTCCGCCCCGATACGCCAGCCTTTCTCCTGCATTTTTTCCAGCACGTAGCGGTCGCCCACTTTCGCGCGGGTAAACGGAATACCCAGCTGCTTCAGCGCCACTTCCAGACCCATATTGCTCATCAGCGTGCCCACGGCACCCCCGCGCAGTTGCCCCTGACGCAGCGCTTCGCGAGCAATGATGTACATGATCTGATCGCCATCGACCTTGTTACCTTCGTGGTCAACCATAATGACGCGGTCGCCGTCACCGTCCAGCGCGATACCGACATCGGCTTTTTCCGCCAGCACGCGCGCCTGCAGCGCACGCACATCGGTTGCCCCAACTTCTTCGTTGATGTTCACGCCGTTCGGTTCGCAGCCAATGGCAATAACGGTCGCACCCAGCTCGCGCAGCACGTTCGGCGCGATATGATAGGTTGCGCCGTTGGCACAATCGACCACGACTTTTAAACCGTTCAGGCTAAGATCGTTAGGGAAAGTCCCTTTGCAGAACTCAATATAACGGCCAGCGGCGTCAACGATACGGCTCGCCTTACCCAGCTCAGCAGAGTCCACGCAGGTGATCTCTTTTTCCATTTCGGCTTCAATCGCCTCTTCAACTTCATCCGGCAGTTTGGTGCCATTAATGGAGAAGAATTTGATGCCATTGTCATAGAATGGGTTATGTGATGCCGAGATAACGATGCCCGCTTCTGCGCGGAAGGTGCGGGTCAGATAAGCAACCGCAGGCGTTGGCATCGGACCGGTAAAGGAAGCAGAGAGCCCCGCAGCCGCCAGACCGGCTTCCAGCGCTGACTCCAGCATATAGCCGGAGATACGGGTATCTTTACCAATGATGATCTTACGTGAGCCGTGACTTGCCAGCACCTTACCCGCCGCCCAACCGAGCTTCAGCACAAAATCAGGGGTAATTGGCGCATCACCTACGCGACCGCGAATCCCATCGGTACCAAAATACTTGCGATTACTCATAACGTTTTTTTCCCTTCGCAGACAGCGTGGCTTCAACCACACGCATCGCCTCAACAGTTTCTTTGACATCGTGGACGCGAACGATATGCGCGCCCTGCATAGCTGCAATCACCGCACACGCCAGGCTGCCGCTGAGGCGTTCTGATGGCCCCACGTTCAGCAGTTGGCCAATCATCGATTTCCGCGACATGCCGACAAACAGTGGCAAACCGAAGTGGTGGAATTCTGACAGGCGAGCGAGTAATGCGTAATTATGGGAGAGATTTTTACCGAAACCGAACCCCGGGTCGAGCAACAATTTATCTTTTGCGATCCCAGCACGTTCACAGCGCGCGATCTGCTCCGCAAAATACTGATTCACCTCGGCAAAAACATCGTCGTATTTCGGCGCTTCCTGCATGGTTTTTTGGATTACCCTGCATGTGCATCAACGACACCGGCAACCCGGTTTCCGCCGCCGCTTCCAACGCACCCGGCTCGCTCAGTGAGCGAATATCATTGATGATGTGTGCCCCGACGCGGGCGGATTCACGGATAACCTCAGGTTTTGAGGTATCGACAGAAATCCATACTTCAAAGCGCTGGGCAATCGCCTCCACCACCGGGATAACGCGTTCCAGCTCTTCTTCAACGCTGACATCCAGCGCGCCAGGACGCGTGGACTCTCCACCCACATCAATAATCGTCGCGCCGGCGTTAATCATCAGGTTCGCATGTTTCACCGCCTCAACCAACGTATTGTGCGTGCCGCCGTCAGAGAACGAGTCCGGCGTTACGTTGAGGATCCCCATCACGTGCGGATGGGAAAGATCCAGGATGGAGCCCTGGGCGGTGAGTTTCATAGCGATTCCTTCTTATTTGTTATTTGTGACATAAAAAAACCCTGGAGCAAGCCCCAGGGTTTCAGGTGAAGCACAGTCATCAACGATGGGATAACTTATTTGTCGCCCAGCTGCTCTGACATGGTGCCAGAGTCCGGAGCGCGCGGTTCATCAACCGGACGCGGCGCACTTGGTTTCCCCGTGTTGCCAGAGTTGTTGGATGAACCCGGTTCTTCCCAGCCTGCTGGCGGACGCACGTCGCGGCGAGCCATCAGGTCGTCAATCTGCGGTGCATCGATGGTCTCATATTTCATGAGCGCATCTTTCATTGCATGCAGAATATCCATGTTGTCGTTCAGGAGCTGGCGAGCACGAGCGTAGTTACGTTCGATAAGCGCTTTCACTTCCTGGTCGATGATACGTGCGGTTTCATCGGACATGTGTTTCGCTTTGGCGACAGAGCGGCCCAGGAATACTTCGCCCTCTTCTTCCGCATACAGCAGCGGACCGAGTTTGTCGGAGAAGCCCCACTGGGTGACCATGTTACGTGCCAGGTTCGTCGCGACTTTAATGTCGTTCGATGCACCGGTAGAAACATGTTCTACGCCATAAATAATTTCTTCTGCCAGACGGCCGCCGTACAGGGTGGAGATCTGACTTTCCAGTTTCTGACGGCTGGCGCTAATCGCGTCGCCTTCAGGCAGGAAGAAGGTCACACCCAGCGCACGACCGCGTGGGATAATCGTCACTTTGTGCACCGGATCGTGTTCCGGTACCAGGCGACCGATAATCGCGTGGCCTGCTTCGTGGTAAGCGGTGGATTCTTTCTGCGCTTCCGTCATCACCATGGAGCGACGTTCCGCACCCATCATGATTTTGTCTTTCGCTTTTTCGAACTCAACCATCGATACCACGCGCTTGTTGCCACGAGCTGCAAACAGCGCTGCTTCGTTCACTAAGTTCGCCAGGTCTGCACCGGAGAAACCAGGAGTACCACGAGCAATGATTGCCGCATCGATATCTGGTGCCAGCGGCACTCGACGCATATGCACTTTCAGAATCTGTTCACGACCACGAACGTCTGGCAGACCAACCACAACCTGACGGTCGAAACGGCCTGGACGCAGCAGCGCTGGGTCAAGTACGTCTGGACGGTTAGTTGCCGCGATAACGATGATACCTTCGTTACCTTCGAAGCCATCCATCTCAACCAGCATCTGGTTCAGCGTTTGCTCACGTTCATCGTGACCACCGCCCAGACCTGCGCCACGCTGGCGGCCTACGGCGTCGATTTCATCGATGAAGATGATGCATGGTGCCGCTTTCTTAGCCTGTTCGAACATGTCACGCACACGAGATGCACCAACACCGACGAACATTTCTACGAAATCAGAACCGGAAATGGTGAAGAACGGAACTTTCGCTTCGCCAGCAATCGCTTTTGCCAGCAACGTTTTACCGGTACCCGGAGGGCCAACCATCAGCACACCTTTCGGGATTTTACCGCCCAGCTTCTGGAAACGGCTCGGTTCACGCAGATACTCAACCAGCTCACCCACCTCTTCTTTCGCTTCGTCGCAGCCTGCAACGTCGGCAAAGGTGGTTTTGATCTGGTCTTCCGTCAGCATACGCGCCTTGCTCTTACCGAACGACATGGCACCTTTGCCACCACCGCCCTGCATTTGGCGCATGAAGAAGATCCAGACGCCGATCAGCAGCAGCATCGGGAACCAGGAAATGAAGATAGAAGCCAGCAGGCTTGGTTCTTCAGGCGGCTCACCAACCACTTTGACGTTTTTCGTCAGCAGGTTATCAAGCAGCTTCGGATCGTTAACCGGAATGTAAGTCGTGTAACGGTTACTATCTTTCTTGGTAACGTTGATCTCACGTCCGTTGATACGCGCTTCGCGAACCTGGTCGTTATTGACCTCTTGCAGGAAGGTAGAATAGTCCACCTTATGGCTGTTCGATTCGCTGGGCCCAAAGCTCTGGAATACTGACATCAGCACGACGGCAATGACCAGCCAGAGTATTAGGTTTTTCGCCATGTCACTCAAGGGATTAACCTCATATTACAACTGTGTTAAAAACAGCGTCAGGATACTCTATATCCAGCTTCTTTCAAACTTTCGTTTGAAAAACCACCGTCTATCATTTTCGCCCGGTCGCTACAATGTACACTTCACGTGAACGCGCACGCGAAGAGTCCGGCTTACGAACTTTAACCTTCGTAAACAGGGAGCGAATTTCCCTTAGGTACTCATCGAAGCCTTCGCCCTGGAACACTTTCACTACAAAATTTCCGCCCGGCGCTAACACATCACGAGCCATTTCAAGCGCCAGTTCCACCAGATACATGGCCCGGGGGATGTCAACCGCCGGCGTTCCGCTCATGTTTGGTGCCATATCTGACATGACAACTTGTACTTTACTGTCACCCACGCGTTCCAGTAATGCCTTCATCACGAGTTCATCACGAAAATCGCCCTGAAGGAAGTCCACACCAACGATTGGATCCATAGGTAAAAGATCGCAAGCGATAATGCGGCCTTTGCCGCCAATCTGCGTGACCACGTACTGTGACCAGCCTCCTGGAGCAGCACCGAGGTCAACTACCGTCATCCCCGGTTTAAAAAGTTTGTCACTTTGCTGTATTTCATCAAGTTTAAACCAGGCACGGGAACGTAACCCCTTTTTCTGTGCCTCTTGAACATATTTATCGCTAAAGTGTTCCTGAAGCCAGCGGCTTGAACTGGCAGAACGCTTTTTACCTGTCATTTAACATTCCCATCGGGGCAGTTCATCGTAGCCTTTCGGCGTAAATTTCTACGCACTGTTTGGCGATATATGGGAGATGGCGGTAGAATGACCCGTTTTCAATCCCAACGTAAGCAAAAATATACGATGAATCTGAGTACTAAACAAAAACAGCACCTAAAAGGTCTCGCACATCCGCTCAAGCCTGTCGTTATGCTTGGCAACAATGGTTTGACCGAAGGGGTACTGGCCGAGATTGAACAAGCGTTAGAGCACCATGAACTTATCAAGGTGAAAGTCGCCTCGGAAGACAGAGAGACCAAAACTTTGATTGTGGACGCTATCGTTCGCGAAACCGGCGCCTGTAATGTACAGGTCATCGGTAAGATGCTGGTGCTTTATCGCCCTGGTAAAGAACGTAAAATCTCGCTGCCACGTTAAGAATATCCTAATTTCTGACACAACATTGTGTTAAATGAGGGATTTTCTATACAAGGGCTAGCAACATGCCACGCTCTTATGCTTGATAAAAGGCCGCTATGCGGCCTTTTTCTTATCTTTACACTTGTTCAACAATTCAGTGTTGAACAAATCTTACAGATAATCCACGTGGATGATTTCGAATTCAACTTCACCACCCGGGGTGCGGATAGTGACCACGTCATCCTGCTCTTTGCCAATCAACCCACGGGCAATTGGTGAGTTAACGGAGATCAGGTTCTGTTTGAAATCAGCTTCGTCGTCGCCCACGATGCGGTAAGTCTGCTCTTCGTCGTTATCCAGGTTCAACACCTTCACGGTAGCACCAAAAATCACACGACCATTGTTTGGGATCTTGGTGATGTCGATAACCTGGGCGTTAGACAGCTTCGCTTCGATATCTTTGATACGTCCTTCACAGAAGCCCTGCTGCTCACGGGCAGCATGGTACTCCGCGTTCTCTTTCAGGTCGCCGTGCTCGCGCGCTTCGGCGATGGACGCAATGATTTCTGGGCGGCGTACGGACTTCAGAAAGTCCAGTTCTTCACGCAGTTTTTCTGCACCACGAAGGGTCATCGGAATAGCTTGCATTGTTATACCTCTTAAACATTCCTGTTGGGAGCGGTTCGCCCCGCTCCGGCTGCTAAGCCCGCCTGAGTCGCTATCAACACCAGGCCAGAAGCAAAAGAAAACCGACCCGGGTACGAAGCCCCAGGTCAGCAGCAATTTTTAATTTGATACGCATTTTACCCCGAAGTTCACTACGGGTCATCGTTTACTTTACAGGGCGTTGCGCCGTAGTATGACGGCTTGTTTCCAGGTTGTTAGCGCGAGATTATGCGATTTTCCAGATTTATCATCGGATTGACTACCAGTATAGCGTTTAGCGTTCAGGCCGCGAATGTTGATGAATATATCAATCAGCTGCCCGACGGGGCCAACCTCGCGCTTCTGGTACAGAAAGTGGGCGCCCCCGCGCCGCTGATTGATTATCACGGCCAGCAGATGGCGCTACCGGCCAGTACCCAAAAGGTACTTACCGCGCTGGCAGCCCTGCTCCAGCTTGGCCCGGATTTCCGCTTTACCACCACGCTTGAAAGTAAAGGCAGCGTGGATAACGGCACTCTTAAAGGCGACCTTATTGCGAGATTTGGTGGCGATCCTACGCTAAAACGCCAGGATATTCGCAATATGGTCGCGACGTTGAAAAAGTCTGGCGTACAGAATATTGATGGCAACATCATGATCGACACGTCCATTTTCGCCAGCCACGATAAAGCGCCAGGCTGGCCATGGAACGATTTGACGCAGTGTTTCAGCGCACCGCCTGCTGCCGCGATTATCGACCGCAACTGCTTCTCTATTTCACTTTATAGCGCCCAGAAGGCTAACGATCTGGCGTTCATCCGCATTGCCTCTTACTACCCGGTGACGATGTTCAGCCAAGTGCGTACGCTGGCAAAAGGCTCGCCGGAAGCCCAATACTGCGAGCTGGATGTGGTGCCTGGCGACCTGAACCGCTACACGCTCACCGGCTGTCTGCCACAGCGTGCAGACCCTCTGCCGCTGGCGTTTGCCATTCAGGATGGCGCAAGCTATGCCGGGGCAATTATCAAAGATGAACTCAAGCAGGCCGGGATCACCTACACCGGTACGCTGCTGCGCCAGACGCTGGTGAATGAGCCCGGCACCGTGATCGCGAGCAAGCAGTCGGCACCACTGCACGATTTGCTGAAGATCATGCTGAAAAAATCGGACAACATGATCGCCGACACCGTGTTTCGTATGATTGGCCATTCGCGCTTTGGGGTTCCAGGCACCTGGCGAGCGGGCTCAGATGCGGTTCGCCAGATCCTGCGTCAGCAGGCAGGCGTAGATTTGGGTAATACGATCATTGCCGACGGCTCCGGCCTATCGCGACATAACCTAATCGCGCCAGCCACCATGATGCAGGCGCTGCAGTATATTGCCCAGCACGATAATGAGCTGGACTTCATCTCCATGCTACCGCTTGCCGGCCACGACGGTTCGTTACAGTACCGCGCGGGCCTGCATCAGGCGGGCGTAGATGGTAAGGTTTCGGCGAAGACCGGTTCACTGCAGGGTGTATACAACCTGGCGGGCTTTATTACCACCGCCAGCGGGCAGCGTATGGCGTTTGTGCAGTATCTGTCAGGGTACGCAGTGCCGCCTGCGGATCAGCGTAATCGACGTATTCCGCTGGTACGCTTTGAGAGCCGGTTGTACAAGGATATTTATCAGAACAATTGATAAAAAAGGGCCGCAGATGCGGCCCTTTTTATTTGATATTTGTAGCCCGGACGAGGTGTGATAACACCGACTCCGGGGGATCCCGGCGTCACTTCGTTCGGCCGGGCTACAGAGGACGTTGAATTAACGTTTGTAGATGAACTCAACGCCTTCTTCGTCGTCTTCATCCCAGTCGTCATCCCACTCTTCGTCTTCCGCTTCTGCGGCGACTTCGTCGAGCTGCTGGCGATGGTAGTCATCCCACATGAACTCGACTTTCTCTGGCTGGGCAGCTTCTTCAGCCTGAGCAATTGGGTTCTCGATGATGAAATTCATCACGTCCCAGCACAGATCTTTCACGCCAACCTGGCTTGCTGCGGAGATCAGGTAGTACTTATCTTCCCAACCCATCGCTTCGGCAATCGCTTTGGCTTTCGCTTCAGCTTCCGCTTTATCCATGGTGTCGATCTTGTTAAACAGCAGCCAGCGTGGCTTATTCGCCAGCTTCTCGCTGTATTTCTCAAGTTCACCAATGATGATTTTGGCGTTTTCAGCCGGATCGGAACCGTCGATTGGATCGATATCGATGATGTGCAGCAGCACGCGGCAGCGCTCAAGGTGCTTCAGGAAGCGGATACCGAGGCCAGCGCCTTCAGATGCGCCTTCAATCAGACCCGGGATGTCTGCGACCACGAAGCTCTTCTCGTTATCGACACGCACAACGCCAAGGCTTGGTACCAGCGTGGTAAACGGATAGTCAGCCACTTTTGGCTTCGCCGCAGACACTGCGCGGATAAAGGTGGATTTACCGGCGTTTGGCATACCCAGCATACCCACGTCCGCCAGCAGCATCAGTTCGAGCTGCAGGTCACGTTTATCGCCCGGCGTACCCATGGTCTTTTGACGCGGCGTACGGTTGACGGAAGATTTGAAACGGGTGTTACCCAGACCGTGCCAGCCGCCTTTAGCGACCATCAGACGCTGACCATGTTTGGTCATATCGCCCATGGTTTCGCCAGTGCCCTGATCGATAACGCGGGTACCCACCGGCACCTTGATGGTGACGTCTTTACCACGTTTACCGGTACAGTCACGGCTCGCACCGTTCTGGCCACGTTCAGCGCGGAAAGATTTTTCGAAACGGTAGTCAATCAGGGTGTTCAGGTTCTCGTCGGCTTCCATCCAGACGTCACCGCCGTCACCGCCGTCACCGCCGTCAGGACCACCACGAGGAATATATTTTTCACGGCGGAAGCTTACGCAACCATTACCACCATCACCTGCTACGACCAGGATCGTTGCTTCATCAACAAACTTCATTTTACTCTCCGTAAATCATTCGCCTGCGCGGGGTAACGGAACAACCGCTTCACGCTTACGCCACCGCCCCCATAGACGATGACCAATGGCGGAATACATCGCGCCCGCAACCACGACAAACGCACCGAGGTAACCAATAAGGTTCAACATCGGTCTGGCGAAGAAATCGGGCCAGGCCATTGATAATAAATCTGAAAATAACAGGGTAAACAGAGGAGTCAGCGTGATTAACGCGCTCACCTGTGCCGCCTGCCAGCGCGCCATCGCTTCCGCGAGCGCCCCATAACCGACCAGTGTGTTCAGACCACAGAAGATCAGACAGGCTAGCTGCCAGTCACTCAGTAGCCCAATAACCTCAGGCTTTGCTAACGGCAGCAGTGCAATTGTACATAAAGTGTACAATAAAAAGAGGATCTGCTGTGATGCCAGGCGTCGCAATAACACCTTTTGCGCGACACCGTAACTCACCCAGACCATCGCCGCGCTAACCCCAAAAATCACACCCCAGGTGTAATCGGTCAGGCGGGTAAAAATTTCAATCAGGCTGGTATTAAAGAACATGACCAGCCCGCAGATAAGCATGAGTGCGCCCACTACCTGCGTACCGCGCATCTTCTCCTTGAGGATAAAGACGCTGGCAACCATCATCCCAACGGGCGAGAGTTGGCCGATAACCTGGGACGCCGTAGGGCTTACGTACTGCAGCGATGAGCTAAACAGCACGAAGTTACCAAACAGCCCGCCGGTTGCGATAAGCAGCAGAACTAGCCAGCGCGGGTTGCGAAACAGCCGCAAAGAGGGCAGCTTGCGCTTCCAGGACAAAATGAGGCCAAGGCCACAGCTTGCCATCAAAAAGCGGTAGAAGACGATGGTGGGCGGTTCCATGACTTCCAGAACCTGTTTCATGGCAATTGGCAGTGCCCCCCAGCAAATCGCTGTGGTAAGCGCCAACATGATACCGATGCCCGCCTGCTGCTTCATTCCGGATTCCCTGCCCTGAAACGGTGGTACAACCCATCATTTTCCTGGCGTCGAATGTAAAAAGCCCCGCAACACGTTGCGGGGCTTTCATCCGTTACCGGGACGCGAAAAACTTATTCAGCAACGATGCTGATATAACGACGGTTTTTCGGGCCTTTCACTTCGAATTTCACTTTACCGTCTGCTTTAGCAAACAGAGTGTGGTCTTTGCCGCAGCCTACGTTAGAACCAGCGTGGAACTGAGTACCACGTTGACGAACGATGATGCTACCAGCCAGAACGGATTCGCCGCCGAAGCGTTTTACGCCCAGACGTTTAGCTTCTGAGTCGCGACCGTTACGAGTCGAGCCACCAGCCTTTTTATGTGCCATTTAATCTGCTCCCCTTAACTTAAGCGCTGATGCCAGTAATTTTCACATCAGTGAACCACTGACGATGGCCCTGCTGCTTACGGTAGTGTTTACGACGACGAAACTTAACGATTTTAACTTTCTCGCCACGACCGTGAGCAACAACTTCAGCTTTGATAACGCCGCCATCAACGAAAGGAACGCCGATTTTGACTTCTTCACCGTTTGCGATCATCAGAACTTCAGCGAATTCAACAGATTCGCCAGTTGCGATGTCCAGCTTTTCCAGGCGAACGGTCTGACCTTCGCTTACTCGGTGTTGTTTACCACCACTTTGGAAAACCGCGTACATATAAACTCCGCTTCCGCGCACCTCTTCGTGTGATTCAGAGTGCGCTATAAATATTCACAATAGGGCGCGAATATTACGCAAAACGCGAGCCTTTGACAAGTGCTAGCATCAATAGATGCAGAAAAAAAATACAACCTGCACGGCAACGTTTATCTGAGCCGTTTTTTCAGTACAATCGTAGGTACAACTCTAACGTAAAACCTTCGTTATCCCGTATGGATAAGTGGTAAACAGGACATTAAGCCCGGCTTTTGCGATGAATTTACAAAAAATCAATGAGTTAACCGCGCAGGATATGGCGGGTGTCAATGCGACGATTCTTGAGCAGCTCAACTCGGACGTCCAATTGATCAACCAGCTTGGCTATTATATCGTCAGCGGCGGCGGAAAACGGATTCGTCCAATGATCGCCGTCCTGGCCGCCCGCGCCGTTGGCTATCAGGGAAACGCCCACGTCACTATCGCCGCGCTGATCGAATTTATTCATACCGCGACGCTGCTGCATGATGATGTTGTCGATGAGTCCGATATGCGCCGCGGCAAAGCAACGGCCAATGCGGCCTTTGGTAACGCGGCCAGCGTACTGGTTGGCGACTTTATCTATACGCGTGCATTCCAGATGATGACCAGCCTCGGTTCACTGAAGGTACTGGAAGTGATGTCAGAAGCCGTTAACGTCATTGCAGAAGGCGAAGTCCTTCAGTTGATGAACGTCAACGATCCGGACATCACCGAAGAGAACTATATGCGCGTTATCTACAGCAAGACAGCGCGTCTGTTTGAAGCGGCGGCGCAATGTTCTGGCTTGCTGGCGGGTTGTACGTCTGAGCAAGAGAAAGGGCTGCAGGACTATGGCCGCTATCTCGGCACCGCTTTCCAGCTGATTGATGACCTGCTCGACTACAGCGCCGACGGAGAGACGCTGGGTAAAAACGTAGGCGACGATCTCAACGAAGGTAAGCCAACTCTACCGCTGCTACACGCCATGCGTAACGGCACGCCAGAACAGGCTCAGCTCATTCGCGGCGCTATCGAACAGGGTAACGGTCGCCATCTCCTGGAGCCCGTACTGGATGCAATGGCCGCCTGTGGTTCTCTGGAATGGACGCGCCAGCGTGCCGAAGAAGAAGCCGATAAGGCGATTGCTTCTCTGGCTTCTCTGCCGGATACACCATGGCGCGATGCGCTTATCGGCCTCGCCCATATCGCCGTTCAACGCGACCGATAGCCCCAGAATGCCCTACCTGCAACCGTGCGGGTACATTCCTGAAAGCGCCTGAAGGCGCTTTTTTTTACCAGAAATTTGATGTTTTCCTAATTTAAAGAAACTTACTCGAACTCTTTATGAACTTATAAAAAAGAGAGATACAGTATATTCCTCACTTAGCGTAACGAGTTAACGACGGCTTTCAGGGAGGAAGTATGGAGAGGTTTAGCGACTGGCATCCCGCAGACATCATCGCGGGTTTACGAAAGAGAGGCACATCGATGGCTGCAGAGTCACGCAAAAACGGACTTAGCTCATCGACGTTAGCTAACGTCCTTTCTCGTCCATGGCCGAAAGGAGAGATGATCGTAGCAAAAGCCCTGGGGACTGAACCCTGGGTGATTTGGCCGTCACGTTATCACGATCCAATAACCCATGCGTTTATCGATAGAACACAGGCTATCCGCAGCGGTAAGCAGGAAAAATAGCAGAGGGAGAGAAGCGCCCACCATCAATAGCGGGCGCTTTATTCACGGCAGCGATTACTCGCCCTTGATACGCTCGATATTCGCGCCTAAACCACGCAGTTTATCTTCAATGCGCTCATAACCACGATCGATGTGGTAGATACGGTCAACGATCGTCGTGCCCTGAGCGATGCAACCCGCCAGCACGAGGCTCGCAGAAGCTCGCAGGTCAGTCGCCATTACCTGGGCACCGGAAAGCTGCTCAACGCCGTGGCAAATCGCGGTGTTGCTTTCGATTTCCGCACGCGCGCCCATACGAATAAGTTCAGGAATGTGCATAAAGCGGTTTTCAAAGACCGTCTCAGTGATAACCCCTGTACCTTCCGCGACCATGTTCAGCAACGTGAACTGCGCCTGCATGTCCGTCGGGAACGCCGGGTGTGGAGCTGTACGCACGTTCACCGCTTTCGGGCGCTTGCCGTGCATGTCGAGGCTAATCCAGTCTTCGCCCACTTCAACGTCAGCACCGGCTTCACGCAGCTTAGCCAGTACAGCATCCAGCGTATCAGGCTGTGCGTTACGGCAGACAATTTTGCCGCCGGAGATAGCCGCCGCCACCAGGAAGGTGCCGGTTTCGATACGGTCTGGCAGAACGCGGTATACGCCGCCGCCCAGACGCTTCACGCCTTCGATGGTAATACGGTCGGTACCCTGCCCCGTCACCTTCGCGCCCATCGCGTTGAGGAAGTTCGCCGTATCGACGATTTCCGGTTCACGCGCGGCGTTTTCGATGATGGTGGTGCCTTCCGCCAGCGTCGCGGCCGTCATGATGGTAACGGTCGCGCCAACGCTGACCATGTCCATGACGATATGCGCGCCTTTTAAACGACCGTTGACGGACGCTTTGACGTAACCTTCTTCCAGCTTAATTTCTGCGCCCAGTTGCTCAAGGCCAGAGATGTGCAGGTCAACCGGGCGCGCACCGATGGTGCAGCCGCCCGGCAGAGAAACCTGTCCTTGACCAAAGCGAGCCACCAGCGGCCCCAGCGCCCAGATAGACGCACGCATGGTTTTCACCAGCTCGTACGGCGCACAGAAAACATTGACCGGGCCAGCGTCAATCCAGACCGAGCCGTTACGTTCAACTTTGGCACCCAGCTGCGTCAGCAGCTTCATGGAAGTATCAACGTCTTTCAGCTTCGGTACGTTCTGGATCTCTACCGGGTCTTCTGCCAACAGCGCGGCAAAAAGAATCGGCAGGGCAGCGTTTTTTGCACCGCTAATGGTGACCTCGCCCTGAAGGCGGGTTGGCCCCTGCACACGAAATTTATCCATCAAATCTAATCTCTGTTAAGTATTCACGTTCGCCACCGGAAAAGTGCACGCACTTTTCCCCTGGCTCAAAAACCGTTAAGTTTGCGATCGCGTGCCCACTCTTGCGGGGTATACGCTTTGATCGACAGGGCATGGATGCGGTTATCCGCAAGGTATTCCATCAGCGGGCCATAGATAGTCTGCTGCTTCTTGACGCGGCTCATGCCATCAAACATCTCACCCACGGCAATAACCTGGAAGTGGCTGCCATCGCCAGAAACGAGAACTTCCTGAAGGGAGAGTGCATTCATCAGCACGGTCTGAATTTCATTATTTTCCATAGGTTCGCATTTCATTTGAGAGTGAAAACAAGCCCCACATCTTAGAGGAAAGTGGCGCGGTCTTAAACAAGCAAAAAGCCCCATCGTTGAGATTGATGGGGCTTTATCAGAAACCATGACAGTAACGTGCTGAAACTGTTAGGGGATCATACCTTCTGGCAGGTTGTATAAGCTTTTCAGGGTCGCGACTTTTTCGCTTACCCCTTCCAGGCTCGGCGTACGCCCCTGCGCGCGGATAAGTTCAACCAGATGCACCAGCAGCGCCAGGCCTGCCGTATCGACGCGGCTTAGGCCGCTGAGGTCGATAATGGATACTCCCTGCGTAGCCTCGGTTCTGGCATCCCACAGGGATACCAGAAAATCCTGATCCAGTTCACCGTGCAGCGCCAGGCGTTCACCATCGCGCTTCCAGCTTAGCTGTTCGGCCATTATTTTTTCTGATCCAGGGTGATTGGCTGTGCAGAAATAGATTTCAGCTGTGCGGTCAGGCCGTCAATGCCTTTGGTACGCAGCAGGTCGCTCCATTCGTTCTGCTTGGTGGTGATCATACTCACCCCTTCCGCAATCATGTCGTATGCCTGCCAGTTACCCGTCTGGGTATTTTTACGCCACTGGAAGTCAAGACGCACCGGAGGACGGCCGTTCGGATCGATGATGGTCACACGAATAGGCACGATGGTCGCATCGCCCAGCGGCTGTTCTGGCGCAATCTGGTAGGTCTGGCCGTGGTACATCGCCAGCGCCTGACCGTACGCCTGCTTCAGGTATTCGCGGAAAGCGGTGAAGTAAGCTTCACGCTGAGCGGGCGTGGCATCTTTGTAGTAGCGACCCAGTACCAGCGCACCGGCATATTTTACCTGAACATACGGCAGCAGTTCCTGATCGACCACGTCACGCAGGTAGTTCGGGTTAGAACGAATCTTCGGTTGTTCATTCTTCAGGCGATCGAACGTCTTCTGCGCCGCTTCATTCATCAGCTTGTAAGGGTTGGTTTGGTCTGCCGCAGTGGCTGCCGTTAACGGCGCAATCACCAGCATGGCGACCATCAGTAAACGTTTAAACATGTCGAGTATCTCCTGAGATTAATTCGTCGCGCCAGTCGCAGGCGTCGTCGTACCAGTATGTCCTTCTATAGAACCCTGCGCATCGCCAGAATTCTGATTGTCGCTGCCCTTGCTGTTGTAAAGGAACTGGCCAATCAGGTCTTCCAGTACCATCGCCGATTTGGTGTCCTGAATGGTACCGCCATCTTTAAGGATAGACGTTCCGAGATCGGGATCTTCAAAACCGACGTTCAGCGCCAGATACTGTTCCCCAAGCAGGCCAGAAGTACGAATGGCCAAGGAACTGGTATCGGGGATGTGGTTATAGCGATCTTCGATGTCGATAGCGACGCGCGGTAAGTACGTTTTCGGATCCAGTTCAATATCCGCGACGCGGCCAATCACTACACCGCCAATCCGCACCGGTGAACGGTTTTTCAGGCCGCCGATGTTATCGAAGGTGGCGTAAATGCGGTAGGTTGGTTCTGATTTCATTGACGAAACATCCGCCGCCTTCAGGCAGATAAACAGCGCCGCCAGCAGGGCAACCAACAGAAAAATACCGACCCAGATTTCACTCTTTTTCGTTTGCATTCACTCAATTCCCAAACATCAGTGCCGTCAGCACAAAGTCCAGCCCAAGAACCGCCAGCGAGGAGTGCACCACGGTGCGCGTCGTCGCCCGGCTAATTCCGGCAGAAGTGGGGATCGCATCGTAACCGTTAAATAACGCAATCCATGTCACCGTAATGGCGAAAACAACGCTCTTGATCAGGCAGTTCACCAGATCAAGACGCCAGTCCACCGCATTTTGCATCGCCGACCAGAAGAACCCGGCATCAATACCTTTCCAGCTTACGCCAACCAGTGAACCACCCCAGATGCCGACGGCCACAAAGATAATGGTCAGTAGCGGCAGCGAAATGACGCCAGCCCATAAGCGAGGGGAGATAACGCGGCGCAGCGGATCCACCGCCATCATCTCCATGCTGGAGAGCTGCTCGGTGGCGCGCATCAGGCCGATTTCCGCGGTCAGCGCAGAACCCGCGCGCCCGGCGAACAGCAGCGCGGCAACCACCGGCCCCAGTTCACGCAGCAGCGACAGCGCCACCAGCATGCCGAGACTGGTCTCAGCGCTGTAGGTGGTCAGCACGAGGTAACCCTGCAGCCCCAGCACCATGCCAATAAATACGCCCGACACGATGATGATAACCAGAGAAAGCACGCCGACGTTGTACAGCTGGCGCACCAGCAGCGGCGCGTGTTTGCGGAACTCCGGCTTGCCGATAACGGCATTGAATAACATTAACCCAGCTCGCCCAAACGTCGCGACGGTCTTGATCCCGCGATGTCCAAGCGCTGCCAGTGCATTTAACAGCATAAGTCGATTAACTCCCTGTGCCGATGAGATCGCGGCGATAGTCGCCCGCAGGATAACGGAACGGCACCGGGCCGTCGGCAATACCGTCGAGGAACTGACGCACTCGAGGATCGCTGTTTTCCTGCAATGAAGAGGCGCTGCCGTGCGCGACAATTTTCTGGTCCGCCACGATATAAGCGTAATCCGCAATGCTCAGTACTTCCGGCACATCGTGAGAAACCACAATACAGGTGACACCCAGCGCACTGTTGAGTTCAGAAATCAGCTTCACCAGCACGCCCATGGTAATCGGGTCCTGGCCGACGAAAGGTTCGTCGAACATGATGAGATCTGGCTCCAGGGCAATAGCACGCGCCAGCGCAGCGCGGCGGGCCATACCGCCAGAGAGTTCCGATGGCATCAGCGTTGCAGCACCGCGCAGGCCAACGGCCTCCAGCTTCATCATTACCGTGCTTTTCAGCAACGGCGCCGGTAAGCGGGTATGCTCACGAATGGGATACGCCACGTTATCAAACACGTTCATGTCGGTGAACAGCGCACCGGACTGAAACAACATGCTCATACGCTTGCGTACGGTATACAGGCGAGAGCGCGACATTTTCGGCACGTTCTCACCGTCAAAGAGGATCTCTCCGCTATCCGGGGGGATTTGCCCGCCAATCAGGCGTAACAGCGTGGTCTTGCCAATCCCCGACGGCCCCATAATCGCGGTAATTTTTCCGCGCGGTACCGACAGCGAGATATTGTCAAAGATGACCCGATTGCCACGCGAAAACGTGACATCTCGCACCTCGACCAGATTCTCGATATTTTGGCTCATAGGCTTACCTTTCCAGGTCCTTAAGTAGGGCAAACTCCTGCTTGCCCCCGCATTCTTACAGAATCCTAACCGCTCTGGTTAACGAAATCTGGCATTTGTTTTACTTTTCCTGCGCATAAAGTCAAAATTAGGAATTCGTTACGTCCAGACCTGCGGACCGGCGATTATACCCGAATAAAGGACTTTTGATGCTCTTAGCCACGGCTCTGTTAATTATTGGTTTACTTCTGGTGGTCTACAGCGCCGACCGCCTCGTGTATTCCGCCTCCATTCTGTGCCGTGCTTTAGGTGTTCCCCCCCTGATTATAGGTATAACCGTTGTCAGCATCGGTACCTCACTGCCGGAAATCATCGTCTCCGCGGCCGCCTCGCTGCACGGGCAGGTCGATCTGGCCATCGGCACCGCCGTCGGCTCTAATATCGTCAACATTCTGCTCATTCTTGGGCTTACCGCCCTGTTCCACCCATTTACCGTGCATTCTGATATTCTGCGCCGCGAATTACCGCTAATGTTGGTCGTAAGCCTGGTCGCTGGGTATGTCCTGTATGATGGAGAACTGTCCTGGTTTGACGGTGTCTTTTTATTTATTCTGGCCGGATTATGGCTGTTGTTTATCATTAAAATAGCCCGTCTCGCCGAACGTCAGGGTAACGACAAATTTACCCAGGAGCAGTTATCCGAACTGCCGCGCGACGGTTCTCTGCCCGTCGCCTGTTTATGGCTTGGCGTCGCGCTGATTGTCATGCCAATGGCGACCAGAATGGTCATCGATAACGCGACCGTGCTGGCGAACTACTTCGCCATGAGCGAACTGACCATCGGCCTGACCGTTATCGCGCTGGGCACCAGCCTGCCAGAGCTGGCAACCGCTATCGCAGGCGTGCGCAAAGGTGAAAACGATATTGCCGTCGGCAACATTATCGGCTCGAACTTCTTTAATATTGCTATCGTACTGGGGATCCCCGCCCTCATCGCGCCGGGAACGTTTAATCCCCTCGCGTTTACCCGTGACTATGGCGTAATGATGCTGGTCAGCGTGGTCTTCGCTCTGCTTTGCTGGCGTCGACGCCAGGTTGGCCGCGTCGCCGGTTTACTGTTAATCAGCGGGTTTGTGTTATGGCTGGCGCTGCTTTACTGGGGCACGCCGCTTTTCATCGATTGAACTGGGATAACATTATGTCGCAAATAGATTTGCCGTCAGATTTCGACTTCCAGCAGGCAGGAAGAGACGTTCTGGCGATTGAACGGGAAGGGCTGGAACAGCTTGATCAATACATTAATCAGGACTTTAGCGAAGCCTGCGAGAAGATCTTCTACTGCACCGGCAAAGTGGTCGTCATGGGAATGGGCAAATCCGGGCATATTGGCCGCAAGATGGCAGCCACCTTCGCCAGCACCGGGACTTCTGCCTTTTTTGTTCACCCTGGTGAGGCAGCACACGGCGATTTAGGCATGGTAACACCCCAGGATGTGGTGATTGCCCTATCCAACTCCGGCGAGTCCAATGAAATTCTGGCGCTGATCCCGGTATTAAAACGTCTGCGCGTACCGCTTATCTGTATGACCAGCCGACCAGACAGCAGCATGGGCCGCGCGGCGGATATTCATTTGTGCGTCAAAGTCCCGCGTGAAGCCTGCCCGTTAGGGCTCGCTCCGACGTCCAGCACCACCGCAGCGCTGGTAATGGGCGATGCGCTGGCCGTTGCGTTGCTGAAAGCGCGCGGCTTTACCGCAGAAGATTTTGCGCTCTCCCACCCCGGTGGCGCATTAGGCCGCAAGCTTCTGCTGCGCGTTAACGATATTATGCACACTGGCGATGAGATACCGCACGTCAGCGTTGATGCCTCACTACGAGATGCCCTGCTGGAAATTACCCGTAAAAATCTGGGTATGACGGCCATCTGCGATGACAACATGCAGATCAAAGGTATTTTCACCGACGGCGACCTGCGACGCATCTTCGATACCGGTGCCGATGTGCGCAGCCTCGGCATTGCCGACGTCATGACGCCGGGCGGCATTCGTATTCGCCCCGGCATGCTGGCGGTCGATGCGCTGAACCTGATGCAATCCCGTCATATCACCTGCGTGCTGGTTGCCGATGGCGACCATCTGCTAGGTGTGATACATATGCACGACCTACTGCGCGCAGGCGTAGTGTAATCAAGGATATAAAGAATGAGTAATGCTGTCGCATCGGTCGCCACCTGTTATGGCCCGGTGAGTCCACAATTTATGGCGAAGGCGGAGAAAATCCGTCTGCTTATCCTCGACGTCGACGGGGTGCTTTCTGACGGCCTGATTTACATGGGCAACAGCGGTGAAGAACTCAAAGCGTTTAACGTCCGCGACGGCTATGGCGTACGCTGTGCGCTCACTTCAGATATCGAAGTGGCGATAATTACCGGGCGAAAAGCTAAACTGTTAGAAGACCGCTGTGCGACGCTTGGCATCACCCATCTTTACCAGGGGCAGTCAGATAAACTGATCGCCTACCGTGAACTGCTCGCCACGCTGAACCTCCAGCCGGAAGAGGTCGCCTACGTCGGCGACGATCTGATTGACTGGCCGGTGATGGCGGAAATTGGCCTCAGCGTAGCGGTGGCGGATGCACACCCGCTGCTGCTGCCTCGCGCCGACTATGTGACGCGTATTGCAGGCGGCCGCGGCGCCGTTCGTGAAGTCTGCGACCTGCTGCTGATGGCGCAAGGGAAGCTGGAAGAAGCCAAAGGGCAATCGATATGAGTAAAACCAGACGTTGGGTTATCATTGTGCTATCGCTGGTGGCGCTTGTCCTGATCGGCCTGAACCTTGCCGATAAAGACGACAGCAGCCAGGTCGTGATTAACGCAAACGATCCAACCTATAAAAGCGAACATACCGATACCGTGGTGTACAGCCCCGAAGGCGCACTGAGCTACCGGTTAACCGCCGAGCATGTGGAGTATTTTTCCGATCAGGCAATATCGTGGTTTACCCACCCGTTCCTGACCACCTTTGACGCGAATAAAGTACCAACCTGGTCGATTAAAGCCGATAAAGCCAAGCTGACTAACGACCGCATGCTCTATCTCTATGGGCACGTTGAAATCAACGCGCTGACAGAAGACGCACAACTGCGTAAGATTACGACGGATAATGCCCAGGTGAACCTGACGACTCAGGATGTTTCCTCTGACGATCTGGTGACGTTATACGGAACAACATTTAATTCCAGCGGCCTGAAAATGCGCGGCAATTTACGCAGCAAGAACGCCGAGTTGATTGAAAAGGTTAGAACCTCTTATGAAATTCAGAACAAACAAACTCAGCCTTAAGCTGGCACTTGCCGGTTCTTTGCTGGCCGCCAGCCTGCCGGCCATGGCGCTTACTGGCGATACCAATCAGCCGATTCATATTGAATCCGATCAGCAGTCGCTGGATATGCAGGGCAACATCGTCACCTTCACCGGTAACGTCGTGGTGACCCAGGGCAGTATCAAAATCAATGCCGATAAGGTCGTCGTGACTCGTCCAGCGGACCAGAAAGGTAAAGAAGTCATCGACGGCTACGGTAACCCGGCCACCTTCTACCAGATGCAGGACAACGGCAAGCCGGTAAAAGGCCGCGCCTCGAAAATGCATTACGAGCTGGCGAACGACTTCGTCGTACTGACCGGCAATGCTTACCTTGAGCAGTTGGATAGCAACATCAAAGGCGACAAGATCACCTATCTGGTCAAAGAGCAGAAAATGCAGGCGTTTAGCGATAAAGGCAAACGCGTGACCACCGTTCTGGTTCCGTCGCAGCTGCAGGACAAATCCAAAGACCAGGCTCCGGCACAGAAGAAGAGTAACTAATTCGTTATGGCGACATTAACTGCAAAAAATCTGGCAAAGGCCTACAAAGGCCGCCGCGTCGTGGAAGATGTCAGTCTGACCGTGAATTCCGGTGAGATTGTGGGCCTGCTTGGGCCAAACGGCGCGGGCAAAACCACCACCTTCTACATGGTCGTTGGGATCGTGCCGCGCGATGCCGGCAATATCATCATCGACGATGAAGACATCAGCCTGCTGCCGCTGCACGCGCGCGCGCGTCGCGGCATTGGCTATCTGCCGCAGGAAGCCTCGATTTTCCGTCGTCTGAGCGTCTATGACAACCTGATGGCGGTGCTGCAGATCCGTGACGATCTGAGCAACGAGCAGCGCGAAGACCGCGCCAAAGAGCTGATGGAAGAGTTTCACATCGAGCATCTGCGCGATAGCCTGGGCCAGGCGCTTTCCGGCGGTGAACGTCGCCGCGTTGAAATCGCCCGTGCACTGGCGGCAAACCCGAAATTTATCCTGCTGGATGAACCGTTTGCCGGCGTTGACCCGATCTCCGTTATCGATATCAAACGCATCATCGAACACCTCCGTGACAGCGGCCTTGGCGTGCTTATCACCGACCACAACGTACGTGAAACGCTGGCCGTATGTGAACGCGCCTATATCGTCAGCCAGGGGCACCTGATTGCCCACGGCACCCCGCAGGAGATCCTACAAGACGAACATGTTAAACGCGTGTATCTTGGGGAAGACTTCAGACTCTGATAGGGTAGTGGTTTACGACGTTAGCGGGAGATATTCGTTCTGAACATGAAGCAAGGTTTGCAATTAAGGCTCAGCCAACAGCTTGCCATGACGCCACAGCTGCAGCAGGCAATCCGTCTGTTGCAACTGTCTACGCTGGAACTTCAGCAGGAACTCCAGCAAGCGCTGGAGAGCAACCCCCTGCTTGAGCAAACCGATCTTCACGAAGAAGTTGAGACCCAGGAAACCGTCGATAACGAAACGCTGGACAGCGTCGACGCGCTGGAAAAGCCCGATATGCCCGAAGAGCTGCCGCTCGACGCCAGCTGGGATGAAATCTACACCGCCGGAACCCCTTCCGGAACCGGGGCTGATTATCAGGACGATGAACTGCCGGTGTATCAGGGCGAAACCACTCAGTCACTGCAAGACTATCTGATGTGGCAGGTTGAGCTAACGCCGTTTACCGATACCGACCGGGCCATTGCGACCTCGATTGTCGACGCGGTAGACGATACCGGCTATCTCACCGTCACGGTGGAAGACATTCATGAAGGCATCGGCGATGACGAGATTGGTCTCGATGAAGTGGAAGCCGTGCTCAAACGGATCCAACGATTCGATCCGGTCGGCGTCGCCGCTAAAGATCTCCGCGATTGCCTGCTGATCCAACTCTCTCAGTTCTCTCCTACTACGCCGCGCATCGACGAAGCCCGCCTGATTATCAGCGATCATCTCGATCTGCTCGCTAATCATGACTTCCGCTCGCTGATGCGCGTCACGCGTCTGAAAGAAGACGTGTTGAAAGAGGCGGTGGATCTGATCCAATCATTGGATCCGCGCCCAGGTCAATCGATCCAGACCGGCGAGCCGGAGTATGTGATCCCTGACGTGCTGGTGCGCAAGGTAAACGGCCGCTGGGCCGTTGAATTGAACGCCGACAGCATCCCGCGCCTGCAAATCAACCAGCACTACGCGGGCATGTGTAACAACGCCCGTAATGACGCCGACAGCCAGTTTATCCGCAGCAACCTGCAGGATGCGAAGTGGCTGATTAAGAGTCTTGAGAGCCGTAACGATACGCTACTGCGGGTAAGTCGCTGCATCGTCGAGCAGCAGCAGGCCTTTTTCGATCTCGGCGAAGAGTATATGAAACCGATGGTGCTGGCGGACATCGCCCAGACCGTCGAAATGCACGAGTCCACGATTTCGCGTGTTACCACGCAAAAGTATTTGCATAGCCCACGAGGCATTTTCGAGCTTAAGTATTTCTTTTCCAGTCACGTCAGCACCGAGGGCGGTGGCGAAGCTTCGTCCACGGCGATTCGCGCGCTGGTTAAGAAATTAATTGCCGCGGAGAACCCCGCAAAACCACTGAGCGACAGTAAACTGACCACCATGCTCTCTGAACAGGGTATCATGGTGGCACGGCGTACCGTTGCAAAGTACCGAGAGTCTTTATCCATTCCGCCGTCTAACCAGCGTAAACAACTGGTCTGACACAACTGATAAGGAAGACACTATGCAGCTCAACATCACTGGACACAACGTCGAAATTACCGATGCGATGCGCGAATTTGTGAATGCGAAATTCGTTAAGCTCGAACAGTATTTCGAGAGGATCAATCAGGTCTACATTGTGTTAAAGGTGGAGAAATTGACGCACATCTCGGACGCCACATTGCACGTTAACGGAGGCGAACTTCATGCCAGCGCGGAAGGGCAGGATATGTACGCCGCCATCGACGGTTTGATTGATAAACTGGCGAGACAGTTAAACAAGCATAAAGATAAACTAAAACAACATTGATTGTCCGAGCAGTCGCCCGATATGCCCGCATACCGGGCGATGCTTAGGTGAAATTATGACAAATAACGATTCGGCTCTTCAACTGAGCAATGTCCTTAACCAGGAATGTACCCGCAGTGCTGTTCACTGTCAGAGTAAAAAACGCGCGCTGGAAATCATCAGCGAACTGGCGGCAAAACAGCTGAGCCTGCCTCCGCAGGTTGTCTTTGAGGCAATTTTGACCCGCGAGAAGATGGGCAGTACCGGCATTGGTAACGGTATCGCTATTCCTCACGGCAAGCTGGAAGAAGATACGCTGCGCGCGGTTGGCGTGTTTGTGCAGCTGGAAACCCCGATCGCCTTCGATGCCATCGACAATCAGCCCGTCGATTTACTCTTTGCGCTCCTGGTGCCGGCAGACCAGACCAAAACCCACCTGCATACGCTTTCTCTGGTGGCAAAACGCCTGGCGGATAAAACCATTTGCCGTCGTCTGCGTGCTGCGCAGAGCGACGAAGAGCTGTATCAAATCATCACCGATACGGAAACCCACGATGATGCATAATGGACATCACGTCGTTCTGAGGAGAAACGGTACATGGTACTGATGATCGTCAGCGGCCGCTCAGGCTCCGGAAAATCGGTCGCCCTGCGCGCGCTGGAAGATATGGGCTTTTACTGCGTCGATAACCTACCGGTCGTGCTGCTGCCAGAATTGGCAAAAACGCTTGCCGACCGTGAGATATCCGCCGCCGTCAGCATTGACGTGCGTAACATGCCCGAATCACCGGAAATCTTTGAGCGGGCAATGGAAAACCTGCCGGATAACTTCTCCCCGCAGCTGTTGTTCCTTGATGCCGATCGCAACACCCTGATTCGCCGCTACAGCGATACCCGCCGTCTGCACCCACTCTCCAGTAAGAATCTGTCGCTGGAAAGCGCCATTGATGAAGAGAGTAACCTGCTGGAACCGCTGCGCTCTCGTGCCGACCTTATCGTCGACACCTCCGAAATGTCAGTTCATGAACTGGCCGAGATGCTGCGTACTCGCCTGCTGGGTAAACGCGAGCGTGAGCTGACGATGGTATTCGAATCCTTTGGCTTCAAGCACGGCATTCCTATCGATGCTGACTACGTTTTCGACGTACGCTTCCTGCCAAACCCGCACTGGGATCCTAAGCTGCGTCCGATGACTGGCCTGGATAAACCGGTCGCCGCGTTCCTCGACAGGCACACGGAAGTTCACAATTTTATCTATCAAACGCGCAGCTATCTTGAGCTATGGTTACCTATGCTGGAAACCAACAACCGTAGCTATCTGACCGTTGCTATCGGTTGTACTGGCGGTAAACACCGTTCGGTCTACGTTGCCGAACAGCTGGCTGACTACTTCCGCTCGCGCGGTAAGAACGTGCAGTCTCGTCACCGGACGCTGGAAAAACGCAAATCATGACCGTAAAGCAGACCGTTGAGATAACCAACAAGCTGGGCATGCACGCTCGCCCGGCGATGAAGCTGTTTGAGCTGATGCAACATTTCGACGCAGAAGTTCTGCTGCGTAACGATGAAGGGACCGAAGCGGAGGCAAATAGCGTGATTGCGCTGCTGATGCTGGACTCGGCCAAGGGTCGCCAGATTGAAGTCGAAGCCACCGGGCCGCAGGAAGAAGAAGCGCTGGCCGCGGTGATTGCGCTGTTTAACGCCGGGTTCGACGAAGACTAGTCTCGTAGGCCGGATAAGGCGTTTACGCCGCCATCCGGCGATACAGCGGCGCCTTACAATGCCTGATGGCGCTACGCTTATCAGGCCTACAAAATTCACCGCAACCTGCGGTTAATACAGCTTGTTCTCCCGCATAAACCCCTCTCCGCCCAATTGACGCATCTGACGTAAAATCCACGCCTGGCGACTACGCACATACCCTGACGGCGCGCTGGCTTTAAAACGGATCGGGTTCGGCAACACGGCGGCCAGCAGTGCGGCTTCGGCCATCGTCAACCTGCTCGCGGGCTTGTGGAAATAGCGTTGAGACGCGGCTTCCACGCCAAAAATACCGTCACCGAATTCAGCAATGTTCAGGTACACGGTCAGGATGCGTTTCTTACTCCAGACTGTTTCCATGCCCAGCGTCAGACCCGCTTCCAGCCCTTTACGCACCCAGCTACGTCCATCCCACAAGAACAGGTTTTTCGCCGTTTGCTGCGAGAGCGTAGAAGCTCCGCGGATACGGTTTTCATTGCGCTCGTTGTGCGCCAGCGCTTTCTCAATCGCCGAGACGTCAAACCCCCAATGATCCGGGAATTTTTGGTCTTCAGCGGCAATCACCGCCAGCCCCATAAACGGCGAGATAGCACTCATGCTGACCCAATCAGAGTGCGCCACGTAGCCAAAGTCGCCCGTCATCCAGGCGCCAAGCTGACGCTCAATCATCACTGCGGAAAATGGAACCGGCAAAAAACTGAACGCGGCGATGCCGCCGCCCCAGAAAAGCGCCAGCAGCAGCAACAGTCGCCAGAACAATTGTTTTAGCCCCGCTACTTTCATTAAAGCCATCTTCTTCACGCTAACTCTCTGACGCCGATTAATATTTCTGATTAAGTCGTTATGCTTCACACATTTTACTGATTCACGTAACAAACATTTTAAGTTTTGCTATCTTATTGAGCGTGCAATCGTATTTCAGGTTGTGTCATCAACAAAAAACAAGCTAATCATCTGACGCAGCCACCAGTTCCCTGGTGTTGGCGCAGTATTCGCGCACCCCGGTCTAGCCGGGGTCATTTTTTATCAGCGTTCGCCACCCAGGCTTTTAATACCGCGACATCCTGCTGCCACTCGGATTTCATTTCCTCAACCCATTCACCGACGTTATCCCACCAGGCCGGAAGGTCGGGAGACTGGATCTGTTGCCCCAGCTGTTGCAGGTGACGCAGGCCGACGGAACCGGCAGCGCCTTTAATCTTATGACCTTCTTCAACAATGCCTTTCTGGTCGCGCGCGGTCAGGTTCGATTCCAGTACCGCGAGGTAGCCCGGCATCATTTTCTCGAAGACCGCCAGACCGTCGGTAATCAGCTTCGGCCCAACCAGTTCGAGGTACTGCTCCAGCATCGGAATATCCAGTAGCTGCTGCGATTTGCTGCTTTCAACAGGGGTCACGGTACTCTCCTCTTCGTCTTCAACGGTATCCCAGAACTTCTTGATCATCGCGGTCAGGGCCGGTACCGAGAGCGGTTTACTCAGCACATCGTCCATCCCGGCTTCCAGATACTCTTTCTTATCTTTCAGCACGTTCGCCGTCAGCGCAACCAGCGGAGGCAGGTCGTCAGCGTGGTATTTACGCGTCAGTTCGCGGGAGATATCTAACCCCGTCATATCCGGCAGTTGGATATCCAGCAGCACCAGGTCATATTCGCCCGGCGTGAACATCTCCAGCGCATCTTTGCCGGTCATGGCGACATCCACGCTGTTGCCCAGTTTCTCTAGCACCGAACGGGCGACAATCACGTTCAATTCAATGTCTTCCACCAGCAGGACGTGCAGCGCAGGCAGCGGCATTTCATCGTCCTCAAACGCATCTTCAACCTCTTCCGCCACCGCTGGTGCATGCACCGTCAAGGTGAAGGTCGCGCCGTGTCCGGCCTGGCTTGAGACTTCAATATCACCGCCCATGCTTTTCGCCAGACGACGAGAGACCGCGAGGCCAATGCCGGTCCCGGTGGCAGGTTTACCGCCCTGGCTGTCTTTAACCTGATAATACATGGCGAAGATTTTATCCTGCTCTTCCTGCGGGATACCGATACCGGAGTCTTCGACTTCAAAGTGAAGCATATCGCCTGCGTCATAGCGTACGCGCACCGTCACGCTGCCCTTCTGGGTAAACTTCACGGCGTTGCTGATAAGGTTCCACAGGATCTGGCGCAGTCGGGTGCCGTCGGTAATCACCTTATGCGGCAGCGGTAACGTTGGCTCCATCACGAAGCGCAGACCTTTTTGCTGCGCCTGCAGACCGGAGAGGTTTTCCAGGTCGGCCAGGAAACCTGTGAAATCGACCGGCTGGTTATCCAACTGGACTTTGCGACGTTCCATTTTGTCCATATCGATAATATCGTTGAAGATATTACCCAGCGTGACCGCCGAGACATGGATGGTTTTCAGGTATTTTTCTTGTTCAGCCGTCAGGTTGGTGTCGAGCAGAATGCGGCTTAAGCCGACGATGCCATTCAGCGGCGTACGCAGCTCATGGCTGATGGTAGAAATAAAGGTAGTCTTATCGCGGCTGGCACGCTCAAGCGCATCCTGATAGCGCTTACGCTCGGTAATATCGCGGCCAAAGCCCATCAGGCCGTGGCGTTTACCCACGCGGTCGTAATACGGCACTTTACGAATCTCGAAGCAGGCTTTGCGTCCGTCGGGATAATCAAGCCACTGTTCGTAGGTGAGCGAGACGTTGTGGCGGAAGACTTTTTCATCGGTTTCAATGACTTTCGCCGCTGCTTCAGGCGCATAAACCTCTTCCGGGTGCAGGTGAATCAACTGCTTCTCGCTTTTGCCGGTCAGCAATTCCATCGCCCGGTTACAGCCGGAGAACTCTTTATCTTCATTGCGATAGAAAACCAAATCCGGAGAAGCATCAAGGAAAGAGCGCAGGAAGGAGGATTGTTGCTCGAGGCGGATCTGCGTTTCTTCGCGCTCCTGTACCTCAATTCGCAACTGCTCTAGCGTCGCAAGGCGCTCGGCCTCGGCTTTTTCGCGATCGCTAATCTCCTGATTGAGCTGCGAAATATTGTCTTTGAGCTGGACGTTCAGCTTGAGGTCGCGCTCGCGCATCTCTTCAAGCTTCTCCACTAGCCGGGAGAGACGTTGTCGTGACTCTTCAAGCTGTTCAACCACGACCGAAAGGAAGTAGACCGCCCAGGGCGTAATCAGCAAACCGAAGAAGATAGAACGGATAACATCAATGCTTTCAACCTGGCCGTGCAGCACCATGGTTACCGCCATTTGTACCACAATGGCCAACACCACCAGCGCCAGCGCCAACAGCATGGAGAAACGTACCAGACCCAGCTTCATCATCAGGTCGACGTAATACTGCGCCAGCATACGGATTTGCTTCATAAGGGATTCCTTAACGACAACGTCGTTCAATAATACCCAATTCTGAGCGTGGCGCGGTAGGTTGTGCGAAAAATGCGGGGATTATCTGCTAATTGGGCCACGGAGCCATTCCCGGCGGCGCTTCGCTTGGCCGGGCTACACGGCTACATTGCCGTTGTAGGCCGGATAAGGCAGCGCCGCCATCCGGCAATGGGCGCTATGGCTGCACCCACGGAGTGCCCAGCGCCGAGCCCTGCACGCCATGTTCGTTCAGGTACTTATCCAGCTCGACCATTCCTGTCCAGCGGTTCTCACACCACAGCGGAGCCAGCAGCGTCGGGCGACGTGCGCTGGCGGAGATACGATGATAAATCACCTCCGGCGGCGTATGGCGAATCATCTCACCCGCGGTTACCGTATAGTCGTCCAGCTCAAGACCGTTCAGACGCCCGGCTTCCCAGGCTTTGGCCATGATGCTGCCGGTAACAATATGCAGCGGATGCAGCTTAATGCCGTCAACACCGGTTTCAACCACCTGCTGGAGCGTCTCCAGGCATTCGCTCTGCCCTTCGCCCGGCAGGCCGACAATCAGGTGGCTACACACCTTTAGCCCGCGTTCGCGCGCCAGACGTGTGGTGTTCTGATAGCAGGCGAAATCATGGCCACGGTTAATCCGGTGCAGCGTTTTATCGTGCGCCGTTTGCAGGCCGAGCTCCAGCCACACTTCATAGCCCTGCTCGTGGTACTCACTTAGCAGGTCGAGTACCGCCTCCGGCACGCAGTCCGGGCGCGTGCCAACGCACAGCCCAACAATATTTGCCTGGCTTACCGCCTGTTGATACATCGAACGCAGCACCTGCACTTCGGCAAAGGTGCTGGTATAGGCCTGGAAATAGGCCAGATAGCGTTTTGCGCGGTTCACCAGCTGCGCCTGATGCGCCAGCTGCTCGGCAATCGACTTATACTGCTGCTCTTCATCGGCAAACGAGGCGACATTACAGAACGTACAGCCGCCGCGGCCGATGGTGCCATCGCGGTTTGGGCAGCTAAATCCACCATGCAGCGTCAGTTTATGAACCTTTTCGCCATAACGACGCGTAAGATCCCCACCAAACATATTGACTAATTTTTGTAACTGCATAATCTGATAGACCGGCCTGAAGAAAGGGGCCAAGCCTGCCACTTTTAGTCTCGATCGGCGATGACCTGGATCAATCGCCATGTAGACCTTTTATCTCATTGCATAACAAATCAAAATAACTGCAATTTCATTCAAAGCCATATAGATTATTTTTACTTATGTTCAGCGGCTAATTTGCAATAATCTATCTGCCGTTGAAAAACAGAGTGATCCTATACCCCCACACTCCATGCCAGCATTAAATGCTACTTATTGCAGAATAAACAGTGCATGACGATTAAAACAGCGCTTTCAGATAGTGAGACAGATCACACTCGTGAATCCCCTTCAGCACGGTTAACGCCAGTCTAAAATGTCACATTTTTCTTATATATCATTGTGTTAATTGCTCTATAGCACATTTCTGTATAAATAAGATTGCCATTTGACCTATGTATCGATTCCCGATAAGTTGGGAATCCGCTGGAAGCTTTCTGGATGAGCAGTCTGCTCATCATATTTATGCAGTAATTGAGATTCCCTCTTAAGCAAGTCCTCAAACTTGTGCGACCTACGCGAAAAGGATAAAAGAGGGCGAATGCGAGGTTAGGCAGATGAATGCCATACCCCGTCGCCATGCTCTTGCTGTGCCTTGCGCGCAATCGATTAAGGGGGCGTCCCGTAGAGCCTGGGGAGGTTCACTGATATGTTGTACGATAAATCCCTTGAGAGGGATAACTGTGGTTTCGGCCTGATCGCCCACATAGAAGGCGAACCTAGCCACAAGGTAGTGCGTACCGCGATACACGCACTGGCCCGAATGCAGCACCGCGGCGCAATACTCGCCGATGGTAAAACCGGTGACGGTTGTGGCCTGCTGCTGCAAAAACCTGACCGTTTCTTTCGCATCGTCGCCGAAGAGCGCGGCTGGCGCTTAGCGAAAAACTATGCCGTTGGGATGCTGTTCCTGAATAAGGATCCTGAACTGGCTGCGGCGTCTCGCCGTGTTGTAGAAGAAGAACTGCAGCGTGAAACCCTGTCTATCGTCGGCTGGCGCGATGTGCCAACCAATGAAGGCGTGCTGGGTGAAATCGCCCTCTCCTCTCTGCCTCGCATTGAACAAATTTTCGTTAACGCCCCTGCGGGCTGGCGTCCACGCGATATGGAACGCCGTCTGTTTATCGCCCGTCGCCGTATCGAAAAACGCCTCCAGGAAGATAAAGACTTCTACGTTTGTAGCCTGTCGAACCTGGTCAACATCTATAAAGGTCTGTGTATGCCGGCGGATTTGCCGCGCTTCTACCTGGACCTCGCGGACCTGCGTCTGGAGTCGGCCATCTGCCTGTTCCACCAGCGCTTCTCCACCAACACCGTTCCACGCTGGCCGCTGGCTCAGCCGTTCCGCTACCTGGCGCACAACGGCGAGATCAACACCATCACCGGTAACCGCCAGTGGGCGCGCGCGCGTACCTATAAGTTCCAGACCCCGCTAATCCCGGATCTGCACGACGCTGCGCCTTTCGTTAACGAAACCGGCTCCGACTCCAGCTCCATGGATAACATGCTTGAGCTACTGCTGGCAGGCGGGATGGACATCATTCGCGCCATGCGTCTGCTGGTACCACCGGCCTGGCAGAATAACCCGGATATGGACCCGGACCTGCGTTCGTTCTTCGACTTTAACTCCATGCACATGGAGCCGTGGGATGGCCCGGCAGGTATCGTCATGTCTGACGGTCGCTATGCCGCCTGTAACCTCGACCGTAACGGTCTGCGCCCGGCGCGCTACGTCATCACCAAAGACAAGCTCATCACCTGCGCTTCTGAAGTCGGTATCTGGGATTACCAGCCTGACGAAGTGGTTGAAAAAGGCCGTGTAGGCCCAGGCGAGCTGATGGTTATCGACACCCGCAGTGGCCGCATTCTGCACTCTGCTGAAACCGACAACGATCTGAAAAGCCGCCACCCGTACAAAGAGTGGATGGAGAAAAACGTTCGCCGCCTGGTGCCGTTTGAAGATCTGGCCGATGACCGTGTTGGCAGCCGCGAGCTGGACGACGATACGCTTGCCAGCTATCAGAAACAGTTTAACTACAGCGCCGAAGAGCTGGATTCCGTTATCCGCGTGCTCGGCGAAAATGGCCAGGAAGCGGTCGGCTCAATGGGTGACGATACCCCGTTTGCCGTGCTCTCCAGCCAGCCGCGTATTATTTACGACTATTTCCGTCAGCAGTTTGCGCAGGTGACCAACCCGCCAATCGACCCGCTGCGTGAAGCGCACGTGATGTCGCTGGCGACCAGCATCGGCCGTGAAATGAACGTCTTCTGCGAAGCGGAAGGCCAGGCGCACCGTCTGAGCTTCAAATCACCGATTCTGCTGTACTCCGATTTCAATCAGCTCACCACGATGAAAGAGGAGCACTACCGCGCCGATACGCTGGATATCACCTTCGATGTGACGGAAACCAACCTTGAAGAGACGGTGAAAGCGCTGTGCGACAAAGCCGAAGAGATGGTACGCAATGGTACCGTTCTGCTGGTGCTTTCTGACCGTAACATCGCCAAAAATCGTCTGCCGGTACCGGCACCGATGGCGGTAGGCGCCATTCAGGCTCGTCTGGTTGATAAGAGCCTGCGCTGCGATGCCAACATCATCGTCGAAACCGCCAGCGCCCGCGACCCGCACCACTTTGCGGTACTGCTCGGCTTTGGCGCCACGGCAATCTACCCGTACCTGGCTTATGAAACCCTGGGACGTCTGATTGATACGCATGCTATCGAGAAAGACTACCGCACGGTGATGCTGAACTACCGTAACGGCATCAACAAAGGCCTGTACAAGATCATGTCCAAAATGGGCATCTCGACCATCGCGTCCTATCGCTGCTCCAAGCTGTTTGAAGCCGTGGGTCTGCACGATGACGTGGTTGAGAACTGCTTCCAGGGCGTGGTTAGCCGCATCGGCGGTGCATCGTTCGACGACTTCCAGCAGGACCTGCTGAACCTGTCGAAACGTGCCTGGCTGGCGCGTAAACCGCTGGATCAGGGCGGCCTGCTCAAATACGTTCACGGCGGTGAATATCACGCTTATAACCCGGACGTGGTGCGTACTCTGCAACAGGCAGTACAGAGCGGTGAGTACAGCGATTACAAAGAATATGCAGAGCTGGTGAACAACCGTCCTGCGGCAACGCTGCGCGATCTGCTGGCGATCACCCCGAACGGGGAAACCGTAAACCTGGCCGACGTTGAACCAGCGAGCGACCTGTTCAAACGTTTCGACACCGCAGCGATGTCTATCGGCGCACTGAGCCCGGAAGCGCACGAAGCGCTGGCTGAAGCGATGAACAGCATCGGCGGTAACTCGAACTCCGGCGAAGGCGGCGAAGACCCGGCGCGTTACGGCACCAACAAAGTATCGCGCATTAAGCAGGTGGCTTCCGGTCGCTTTGGCGTGACCCCAGCGTATCTGGTTAACGCCGACGTGATTCAGATTAAAGTTGCCCAGGGCGCGAAGCCAGGCGAAGGCGGTCAGTTGCCGGGTGATAAAGTCACCCCGTACATCGCCAAACTGCGCTATTCCGTACCGGGCGTGACGCTGATTTCTCCGCCACCGCACCACGATATTTACTCTATCGAGGATCTGGCGCAGCTGATTTTCGACCTGAAACAGGTCAACCCGAAAGCGATGATCTCCGTGAAGCTGGTTTCCGAACCGGGCGTCGGCACTATCGCCACGGGCGTAGCGAAAGCTTACGCTGACCTGATTACCATCGCTGGCTATGACGGCGGCACCGGCGCAAGCCCGCTGTCTTCCGTCAAATATGCGGGCTGCCCGTGGGAACTGGGCCTGGTGGAAACCCAGCAGGCGCTGGTTGCTAACGGCCTGCGTCACAAGATTCGTCTGCAGGTAGACGGCGGCCTGAAAACCGGCGTCGACATCATTAAAGCAGCGATCCTCGGCGCAGAAAGCTTCGGCTTCGGCACCGGTCCAATGGTCGCGCTGGGCTGTAAATACCTGCGTATTTGCCACCTGAACAACTGTGCAACCGGTGTTGCAACTCAGGATGACAAACTGCGTAAGAACCACTATCACGGCCTGCCGTTCAAAGTGACTAACTACTTTGAATTTATCGCCCGTGAAGTGCGCGAGCTGATGGCCGAGTTGGGCGTAACCCGCCTCGTAGACCTGATTGGCCGCACCGACCTGCTCAAAGAGCTGGATGGCTTCACCGCCAAGCAGCAGAAGCTGGAGCTGTCTCGTTTGCTGGAAACCGCCGAGCCGCACCCAGGTAAAGCGCTGTACTGCACCGAAAACAACCCGCCGTTTGATAACGGCGTGCTGAACGCACAGCTGCTACAGCAGGCGAAACCGTTTGTTGATGACCGCCAGAGCAAAACCTTCTGGTTCGACATCCGCAACACCGACCGTTCCGTAGGCGCGTCGCTGTCTGGCTATATTGCCCAGACGCACGGCGACCAGGGACTGGCATCGGATCCGATTAAAGCGCACTTCAGCGGCACCGCAGGTCAGAGCTTCGGCGTGTGGAACGCAGGCGGCGTTGAGCTGTACCTGACCGGCGATGCCAACGACTACGTCGGTAAAGGGATGGCGGGTGGTCTGCTGGCGATTCGTCCTCCGGTGGGTTCTTCCTTCCGCAGCCATGAAGCGAGCATTATCGGTAACACCTGCCTGTACGGCGCAACCGGCGGTCGTCTGTACGCCGCAGGGCGTGCGGGTGAACGTTTCGGCGTACGTAACTCCGGGGCGATTACCGTGGTGGAAGGTATTGGCGACAACGGCTGTGAATACATGACTGGCGGCATCGTCTGCGTGCTGGGCAAAACGGGCGTTAACTTCGGCGCCGGTATGACGGGCGGCTTCGCCTACGTACTGGATGAAGACGGTGATTTCCGTAAACGCGTGAACCCGGAACTGGTGGAAGTGCTGGATGTCGACTCGCTGGCGATTCACGAAGAGCACCTGCGCGGTCTGATTACCGAACACGTGCAGTTAACCGGTTCTTCCCGCGGCGAAGAGATCCTGGCGCACTGGCCGTCTTACTCCGCGAAGTTCGCGCTGGTTAAGCCGAAGTCCAGTGATGTGAAAGCCCTGTTGGGTCACCGTAGTCGTAGCGCAGCTGAGCTGCGTGTGCAGGCGCAGTAAGAGGTCATCATGAGTCAGAACGTTTATCAATTTATCGACCTGCAGCGCGTTGATCCGCCAAAGAAACCGCTGAAGATCCGCAAGATCGAATTTATTGAGATCTACGAGCCGTTTTCCGAAGGCCAGGCTAAAGCACAGGCGGATCGCTGCCTGTCCTGCGGTAACCCTTACTGCGAGTGGAAATGTCCGGTACATAACTACATCCCGAACTGGCTGAAACTCGCCAACGAAGGGCGTATTTTTGAGGCAGCCGAGCTGTCGCACCAGACCAACACCCTGCCGGAAGTTTGCGGGCGCGTCTGCCCGCAGGACCGCCTGTGCGAAGGTTCATGTACGCTGAACGACGAGTTCGGCGCAGTGACCATCGGCAACATCGAACGCTATATCAACGATAAAGCGTTCGAGATGGGCTGGCGTCCAGACCTGACCGGCGTGAAGCAAACCGGCAAGAAAGTCGCCATCATCGGTGCGGGCCCTGCGGGCCTGGCATGCGCCGACGTGCTGACCCGTAACGGCGTGAAGGCTGTGGTCTTTGACCGTCACCCTGAAATCGGCGGTCTGCTGACATTCGGTATCCCGGCCTTCAAGCTGGAAAAAGAGGTGATGACCCGCCGTCGTGAAATCTTCACCGGCATGGGCATTGAGTTCAAACTCAACGTCGAAGTAGGCCGTGATGTTCAGTTAGACGACCTGCTTAAGGATTACGATGCCGTCTTCCTAGGCGTGGGCACCTATCAGTCCATGCGCGGCGGCCTGGAGAACGAAGACGCGTCCGGCGTATTCGACGCTCTGCCGTTCCTGATTGCCAACACTAAGCAGATCATGGGCTTCGGCGAAACCGCCGAAGAACCGTACGTCAGCATGGAAGGCAAGCGCGTGGTGGTACTGGGCGGCGGTGATACTGCGATGGACTGCGTGCGCACCTCCATTCGTCAGAATGCGGCTCACGTTATCTGTGCTTATCGTCGTGACGAAGAGAACATGCCAGGTTCGAAACGCGAAGTGAAAAACGCGCGTGAAGAAGGCGTGGAATTCCAGTTCAACATCCAGCCGCTGGGCATTGAAGTGAATGCCAACGGCAAAGTGAGCGGCGTGAAGATGGCGCGCACCGAAATGGGCCAGCCGGATGCGAAAGGCCGCCGTCGCGCGGAGATCGTCGCCGGTTCCGAGCATGTCATCCCGGCCGATGCCGTCGTGATGGCGTTTGGCTTCCGTCCACACAGCATGGAATGGCTGGCGAAACACAGCGTTGAGCTGGACTCTCAGGGCCGCATCATTGCGCCCGAAGGTCACGAAAATGCCTTCCAGACCAGCAACCCGAAAATCTTCGCCGGTGGTGACATCGTGCGCGGTTCGGATCTGGTGGTGACAGCGATTGCCGAAGGCCGTAAGGCGGCTGACGGGATTATGAACTGGCTGGAAGTGTAAAGTCCTTATCTGGCCCCTTTCTCCGCTTGCGGATAGGGGCCTTGTTTTTCCCCAACTTTCTCAGCCATTCGTTGAAAATCACTCGCAAATGGCGTTGGCAGCACGAAAAACACGACCTGACTGACATAACAAAACAGGCCCCAAAGGGCCTGTTCTCATCTTACTTCACAACGCGCAGCGCCGGTCGCCCACCGCGAGGTGGTGGCGGCGTATCATCCGGATCGTTGTCATCGCTGATATCAGGCTTATCGCCATCAATCACCGACATCACCGTTTCGCTTCCACCGTTATCCACGGCTTCATCGTCGTTGAAGCTGTCCGCATTCTCATCGTACGCGGCTTCAGGTTCGAACATGGTTCCAGCGCCGTTTTCACGGGCATAGATAGCCAGCACGGCAGCCAGCGGCACATTAACCTGACGCGGTACGCCGCCAAAGCGCGCGTTAAAGCGCACTTCATCGTTGGCCAGTTCAAGATTGCCCACCGCGCGTGGCGCGATATTCAATACGATCTGTCCATCGCGCGCGTACTCCATTGGTACGTTCACGCCTGGCATCATGACATCGACCACCAGATGCGGCGTCAGCTGGTTATCCAGCAGCCACTCGTAGAACGCACGCAGCAGGTACGGGCGGCGTGGAGAAAGCTGTGAAACTTCCATTCAATTAACCCCGGCCAAGGCGCATTTCGCGCTCGGCTTCCGTTAAAGAGGCGAGGAAAGAATCACGTTCGAAGACGCGAGTCATATAGCCTTTCAGCTCTTTCGCACCGGCACCAACCAGCTCGATACCCATGACAGGCAAGCGCCACAGCAGTGGAGCCAGGTAGCAATCGACAATACTGAACTCGTCGCTCAGGAAAAATGGCTTCTGAGTGAAGACCGGCGCAATCGCCAGCAGCTCTTCACGCAGTTGCTTACGTGCAGCATCAGCCTGAGCAGAAGAACCATTCATCACGGTGTTCATCAGCGAGTACCAGTCTTTTTCGATGCGGTGCATGTACAGACGGCTTTCACCGCGTGCGACCGGGTAGACAGGCATCAGCGGCGGATGAGGGAAACGCTCATCCAGGTATTCCATAATGATGCGTGACTCCCACAGAGTCAGTTCACGATCCACCAGTGTCGGTACGCTTTGATTCGGGTTGAGGTCAATCAGATCCTGCGGTGGATTGTCCTTTTCCACATGCTCTATCTCAAAGCTGACGCCTTTCTCAGCCAGCACGATGCGGACCTGATGGCTATAGATGTCAGTAGGACCAGAAAACAGCGTCATTACCGAACGTTTGTTGGCAGCGACAGCCATGAAAACCTCCAGGTATATTCAGAATTTTTACTGCTACCAGCCGCAAAGGCGGCTAGCCAGATGATTAGCCTTATCTGCACGCTGTACGACATTCCCGTTTACGAATTAAACAAAAAATGAACAATCGCGCGCATTTGGGCAGAAAATTGGATGATAGTCTACCAGATTTTGAACGGCTTGTGGTGAGGGGATTCCGGAAAAGCGGAAAAAGAGCCCACTGGCTTCTGGTTTACAGGCATAAAAAAACCCGCCTGAGCGGGTTTTTTTTCGCCAATTGTTGTCTGCCGAAGCAGAAACAAATTAACGTTTGGAGAACTGAGGACGACGACGTGCTTTACGCAGGCCGACTTTCTTACGTTCAACCTGACGAGCATCACGAGTAACGAAGCCAGCTTTACGCAGTTCGCCACGCAGGGACTCATCGTACTCCATCAGAGCGCGGGTGATACCGTGACGGATCGCACCAGCCTGACCAGAGATACCACCACCTTTAACAGTGATGTACAGATCCAGTTTCTCAACCATGTCGACCAGTTCCAGCGGCTGACGAACTACCATGCGGGCAGTTTCACGACCGAAGTACTGTTCCAGAGAACGTTGGTTGATAACGATTTTGCCGTTGCCCGGTTTGATGAAAACGCGAGCTGCGGAACTTTTGCGGCGACCAGTGCCGTAGTATTGATTTTCAGCCATTGCCTATAATCCCGATTAGATGTCAAGAACTTGCGGTTGCTGTGCCGCGTGGTTGTGCTCGTTACCTGCGTAAACTTTCAGTTTACGGAACATTGCACGACCCAGCGGGCCTTTTGGCAGCATGCCTTTAACCGCGATTTCAATCACACGCTCAGGATGGCGAGCAATCATCTCTTCAAAGGTCGCTTCTTTGATACCACCAACGTAGCCGGTGTGGCGATAGTACACTTTGTCAGTACGCTTGTTGCCGGTTACAGCAACTTTATCAGCGTTCAGAACGATGAGGTAATCACCAGTATCCACGTGCGGAGTGTATTCCGCTTTGTGCTTGCCGCGCAGGCGCAGAGCCAGTTCGGAAGCCAGACGGCCCAGAGTTTTACCGGTCGCGTCAACAACATACCAGTCGCGTTTTACGGTTTCTGGTTTAGCTGTAAAAGTTTTCATTAAAAGCTTACCCAAATAAATTAGTTACACGTTGGTGAACACCCAAACGTTTTGTCAGTTGAGGTTCACACGACATTGTCCAGCAAACCTACCCCTTCGAATAGCCTATGCCGGCGCAGAGAAAGTTTTGGGAAAAAAACTCTCTTGTAACGTGGGGTCGCAAGATTATAGAGAAGTCGGGGTCAAAGATCGACCCCTTTATGTGATTTGCCGCGGGTTTTGTTTGTCCACGTAGCTCGGCCGAGCGAAGCGGCACCGGGAATTCGCGTAGGGGTTTCCCGGGGTCGGCGTGAACGCCTCGCCCGGGCTACATGGGCTATGTATTTATGGCATGTGTGGGCGTTTGAGGTACTCTTCGCTCTGCATTTCCTGCAAACGCGACAGGCAGCGCTGGAACTCAAACTTCAGCCGCTCCCCTTGATAGATGTTGTAAAGCTCAACTTCAGCGCTCACCACCAGCTTCACGTGACGTTCATAAAACTCATCGACCAGCGCGATAAAGCGTCGGGCTTCGCTCTCAAGCAGCGGCGTCATCACCGGCACGTCATACAGCATCACGGTATGGAACAGCCGTGAGAGCGCAATATAGTCGTGCTGGCTACGCGCATCGACGCACAGCGTGGTAAACGATACCGCCAGCGTCTGATTCTCCACGCCGAGCGTTGGCAGTTGACGGTGGTTTATCTCAAGCGTCGTCTGGTTTTGCTGCGGCGTGCCCGCCAGCGCCAGCCACAGTTTGTTCATCTGCTGGCGGGTGTCGTTATTCAGCGGGGAAAGCCACAAATGCGCCTGCGTTAACGTTCGCAGTCGATAGTCGATGCCTGCGTCCACGTTCATGATGTCGCAGTGCTCTTTAATCGCTTCAATTGCCGGCAGGAAGCGCGCGCGCTGCAAACCATTTCGATAAAGTTCATCCGGTGGAATGTTGGAGGTCGCCACCAGCGTAATACCGCGAGCAAACAGCGCCTTCATCAGGCCACCCAGCAGCATCGCATCGGTAATATCAGAGACAAAAAACTCATCGAAGCAGAGCACGTCCGTTTCGGCCTTAAAACGCTCCGCCACGATTTCCAGCGGATCGCTGTGCCCCTGTAATTCCCCCAGTTCTTCGTGCACCCGCAGCATAAAACGGTGGAAGTGCAGACGCTGCTTACGCGTGCCAGGCAGGCTTTGATAGAACATATCCATCAGCCAGGTTTTGCCTCGCCCTACTCCGCCCCACATATAGAGGCCGCGAACGGCAAGCGGTGTGTCGGACTCTTTCTTACCCAGCAGCTTACCAAAAACGCGCACGCAGGCCACCGCCAGATACGGGGGCGGGCGTTTTGTTTTGCAGTTCCTGGTAAATGGTGTCGAGGCGGTTAACCGCCTCACGCTGAACATCATCAGGTTGATGACTGCCCTCTTCGAGAGCCTGGAGATAGCGCGATGTGGGGGACTGGCTTTGCATGATCTAATTGTTATTCCTTTGAAAACCGGTATGTCTTACTTCACGATTGACTAAAAAAAGTCCGTTCTACACTACGCGATGATGCGTCAGGATTCCACTTCTACGGGATTAGCGGTTATAGTGGCACTATCGGGCGCAGGCATGGAGTTGCCGAAGCCGCCAATACCCTATGGAACTATAAAACAACGGGAGATGTTCATGACCTGGGAATACGCGCTAATTGGGTTAGTTGTCGGTATCATCATCGGTGCCGTGGCCATGCGTTTTGGTAATAGCAAATTACGTCAGCAGCAGGCGCTGCAGTACGAGTTGGAGAAAAACAAAGCCGAGCTGGAAGAGTACCGCGAAGAGTTGGTGAGCCATTTTGCGCGCAGCGCAGAACTGCTTGATAACATGGCAGATGACTATCGCCAGATTTATCAGCATATGGCGAAAAGCTCCAGCAATCTGCTGCCGGGCATGTCTCCGGATGCCAACCCGTTCCGTAACCGTCTGGCCGAATCCGAAGCGGGTAACGACCAGGCGCCGGTTCAGATGCCGCGCGACTATTCTGACGGCGCATCCGGCCTGCTCCGCGGTAGCGCAAAACGCGATTAATCTGCATTCCATAAATATTTCACGGGCGCATCACTTGCGCCCGTCCTCTTCTGCTCACGCCGACTATATTTACTTCAATAACATCAGTCTTTTCGGGAAGTATTGTCCTTGCATCCAGGGTCATGAGGGCCAGCATCAATGAAGAAATCGACTTTACTGTTAAGTGCATTGGCATTAAGCATTGGATTATCGCTTGCCGTACCGGCGCCGGTACTGGCCTCGCTGCCAACGCAGGTTCCGGGTCAGGGTAGTCTGCCAAGCCTCGCGCCGATGCTGGAGAAAGTTCTGCCTGCCGTGGTGAGCGTGAAGGTTGAAGGTTCCGCACCGGTGAATCAGCAGGTTCCGGATGAACTGAAGAAGTTCTTTGGTGATGACGGCAGCAATCCGGCCAATGAGCCAACGCAGCAGTTTGAAGGGCTGGGTTCCGGCGTCATCATCGACGCCATTAAAGGCTATGTGCTGACCAATAATCATGTGGTGAGCGACGCGCAGAAGATCAGCGTGCAGCTCAACGATGGTCGCGAATTTGAGGCCAAACTTATCGGCAGCGATGACCAGAGCGACATCGCCCTGCTACAAATCCAGAAAGCCAGCCATCTAACGCAAATTGCTATCGCCGACTCCGATAAGCTGCGCGTAGGCGATTTCGCCGTCGCCGTCGGCAACCCGTTCGGCCTCGGTCAGACCGTAACCTCCGGGATTGTTTCAGCGCTGGGTCGCAGCGGGCTGAACCTCGAAGGGCTGGAAAACTTTATTCAGACCGATGCCGCCATTAACCGCGGTAACTCCGGCGGTGCGCTGCTTAACCTGAACGGCGAGCTGATTGGTATCAACACCGCCATTCTGGCGCCGGGCGGCGGCAGCATCGGTATCGGTTTTGCTATCCCGAGCAATATGGCGCAAACCCTGGCGCAGCAGCTGATTCAGTTTGGTGAAATCAAACGTGGCCTGCTCGGTATTCGCGGCATGGAGATGACGGCCGATATCGCGAAAGCGTTCAATCTTGATGTGCAGCGCGGCGCGTTCGTCAGTGAAGTGCTGCCAAACTCGGGCTCAGCCAAAGCCGGGATTAAGTCCGGCGATGTCATAACCAGCCTGAACGGTAAGCCGCTCAACAGCTTTGCCGAACTGCGCTCCCGTATCGCCACCACTGAACCGGGCTCGAAGGTCAAACTGGGCCTGCTTCGCGATGGCAAACCGCTTGAAGTGGAAGTGACGCTGGATAAAAGTACGTCGTCCACCGCCAGCGCACAGCTCATTATTCCGGCGCTGGAAGGGGCAACGCTGAGCGACGGCCAGGCGAAAAGCGGTACCAAAGGCGTGGTCATCTCCAACGTCGAGAAAGGCAGCCCGGCGGCTCAGGTTGGCCTGCATAAAGATGATGTCATCATCGGCATCAACCGCCAGCAGACCGCATCAATTGCTGAGCTGCGTAAGGTGCTGGAAGCCAAACCGGCGGTGATTGCCTTGAACGTCATGCGCGGCAACGAGAGCATTTACCTGCTGATGCGTTAATCCTTAAAAGCCGGAAAGCGGATAAGTGAAATCATGCTGTAGGCCGGATAGGCAAAGCGCCATCCGGCCTACAGCTCACCAAAACCCTTAACGGACCCGCACTGGAAATCGTGTGGAATGTATGTCTGGTAAAGTCGTGGTATGCTTCGCCCAGTTTCCTCATAAACGATGCCTGTATCATGCTTCTAAAGCTCTTACGTTCCGTCGCACTAGGCTTACTGGTTGGCGGCATATTGATTGTTACCGTCCCGTCTTTGCGCCAGTGGAACCCGCTCGCCACTCAGCGCTTTAGCAGCACGGACGAAACCCCTGCCAGCTACAACTCGGCGGTGCGCCGTGCCGCACCTGCGGTGGTTAACGTCTATAACCGTAGTCTGAACAGCAATACCAACAGCCAACTCGAGATTAAAACCCTCGGTTCCGGCGTGATTATGGATCAGCGCGGATACATCGTTACCAATAAGCACGTCATTAACGATGCGGACCAGATTATTGTCGCACTGCAGGATGGTCGCGTGTTTGAAGCGCTGCTCGTCGGCTCCGATAGCCTGACCGACCTCGCGGTTCTCAAGATTAACGCCACCGGCGGTCTGCCGGTCATTCCGATTAACCCAACCCGCGTGCCGCACATTGGCGACGTGGTACTGGCTATCGGCAACCCGTATAACCTCGGGCAGACCATCACGCAGGGGATCATCAGCGCCACCGGTCGTATCGGCCTGAACCCAAGCGGTCGACAGAACTTCCTGCAAACCGATGCCTCCATCAACCACGGTAACTCCGGCGGCGCGCTGGTGAACTCGCTGGGCGAGCTCATGGGCATCAATACCCTTTCGTTCGATAAGAGCAACGATGGCGAAACGCCAGAAGGGCTAAGCTTTGCCATCCCGTTCCAGCTGGCAACTAAGATTATGGATAAGCTTATCCGTGACGGACGCGTGATTCGTGGTTTCATCGGCATCAGCGGCCGCGAAATCGCACCACTGCGCGCGCAGGGCGGCAGTATCGATCAGATTCAGGGGATTGTGGTTAACAAAATTGAGCCAGACGGCCCCGCTGCGCAAGCCGGTATTCAGAACAACGACGTGATTATCTCGGTGAACGGTAAACCGGCAGTTTCCGCGCTGGAGACCATGGACCAGGTCGCGGAGATCCGCCCAGGTTCAGTAATTCCAGTCGTGGTCATGCGTGACGATAAGAAGTTAACGATGCAGGTAACGATTCAGGAATACCCAGCGTCCAACTAAACGACCAAAAGCAAAGGGGCCCTCGGCCCCTTTGTTATATTCAGCGGTCAGATCTTATTTATTGATAAAATCTTCGCCAAGCTGGATATCTTTTCTCAGCGTATCCAGCATTCCTTCCAGCGCCTGCTGTTCGTAAGCGCTCAGTTTGCCGATAGACTGACGTTCTTCAATCCCATTTTTACCCAGCAGCAGCGGCTGTGAGAAGAAACGAGCATATTCGCCATCGCCTTCAACATAGGCGCATTCAACTACCCCTTTCTCACCCTGCAGAGCGCGAACCAGGGACAAGCCAAAGCGTGCAGCAGCCTGGCCCATGGACAGGGTTGCTGAGCCGCCACCGGCTTTTGCTTCAACCACTTCGGTACCCGCATTCTGGATACGCTTGGTCAGGTCATTGACTTCTTGTTCAGAGAAGCTGACGCCTGGGATTTGCGACAACAAAGGAAGAATCGTTACGCCGGAGTGGCCGCCGATAACCGGGACCTCGACGTCACCGCATTTTTTACCTTTCAGCTCAGCCACAAAGGTATTGGAGCGGATGATGTCCAGCGTCGTGACGCCAAACAGTTTGTTTTTGTCGTATACGCCCGCTTTTTTCAGCACCTCAGCGGCAATGGCCACGGTGGTGTTGACCGGGTTGGTAATAATGCCAATACAGGCTTTAGGCGCGGTTTTTGCGATTTGCTGCACCAGGTTTTTGACAATCCCGGCGTTAACGTTAAACAGATCGGAGCGATCCATACCGGGCTTACGCGCTACCCCAGCAGAGATCAGGACAACATCCGCCCCTACCAGCGCAGGCGTCGCATCTTCACCAGAGAACCCTTTGATTTTGACATCAGTAGGAATATGGCTGAGATCGACAGCCACGCCAGGCGTGACGGGGGCAATATCATAGAGGGAGAGTTCTGAACCTGAAGGCAGTTGGGTCTTTAGTAGTAGGGCAAGCGCCTGGCCAATACCGCCGGCGGCACCAAGGACTGCGACTTTCATCCTAAACTCCTTATTATGGTTAATGACATTCAGGTAATAACCTGTCGTGGACCGCATAACCGACGCAAGAGATACCTGTTGTTACTCCGTTGCGGCGACCTTAATTCACAAGGTAAATAATTACAATATAATTGCTTACAGAATGCGGGTATGACAGCAGCATTGCTGGCGTTACCGCACTACTCCCAGAAAAAGGTCTATCTACGAAACCAAACTTTCATCAACTATCGATTACAATATACTCAGCACGTTGCGTAAAACAACAGCAATTTAATAACAATTCATTTACTTTTAACTTATTTAGATCCCGTGATATAGGCATGTTTCTTAGGTCTAATTTTTGCTAAAATCCGGCCTTTCTCTATTTGGCCTAGCCTCTTGGGATAAATTGTTTTGCATAAAAATTCACCTATATGCATAATAATGTTAATTTCACCACCATACTCGGGTGACTTATGCGAAGTTCAACTAAACAAGAAGAATTAGTTAAAGCCTTTAAAGCGTTACTGAAGGAAGAAAAATTTAGCTCTCAGGGCGAAATTGTTCAGGCCTTACAAGAAGAAGGCTTCGATAATATCAACCAATCCAAAGTCTCTCGTATGCTGACGAAGTTTGGCGCAGTGCGAACTCGCAACGCCAAAATGGAGATGGTTTACTGCCTGCCAGCAGAACTGGGTGTACCGACCACCACCAGCCCGTTGAAGAATCTGGTTCTGGATATCGACTACAATGACGCAGTCGTTGTGATTCATACCAGCCCAGGCGCCGCACAGCTTATCGCGCGCCTTCTGGACTCTTTAGGCAAGGCTGAAGGTATTCTCGGCAGCATTGCCGGTGATGACACTATCTTCACCACACCGGCTCGAGGCTTCACTGTTAAAGATCTCTACGAGGCCATTCAGGTTCTGTTTGAACAGGAGCTGTAATCCCTCGTGATACTCCTCTGGTCCCTCCGGAGGAGTCCGCTTTCCCACCGACTCACCCGCCGTTTCTTCTGCCGCTTCGTTAACATTTAGTGCGATTTTCCACCCTAAACCATAGTTTCAGTGAATATATCCCAACTTAACCGCACAAAACATCAAATTATCCTATCCGTTTGATTTTACGCATTATTGACGACGAACTTTGCCAAAATATGCGTTTTTTTATACGTATATCTTCTAAAAATGACGATTCCTGACAACTAATTACACGAGAAACAATTAGCGGGGTATTAATATTTTTCGTGATTAGTGTATACTTAATTTCGTGATGAGGGTCACAAAACAAAGGCCCTCCAAAAAAATACGACGAGGTGAGTATCATGAAAATCAAAACAACCGTTGCCGCTCTGAGCATCCTATCTGTTATCTCGTTTGGCGCTTTCGCCGCTGACTCTATCAACAGCGACCAGGCACAAACCCGTCAAGCAATCGGCACCGTATCTGTCGGCTCTGTCGGTTCAAACCCGATGGACATGCATGAAATGCTGAACAAAAAAGCAGAAGAACAAGGTGCATCTTCTTATCGCATCATTGAAGCGCGTACCGGTGACCATTGGCACGCAACGGCAGAACTGTACAAATAAGTTAGTGTGAAGCAATACGTCGGCATTCAGTAAAAATTTCCACAGCGGTCCCAGGAATCAGCAACAACATCCTCTCACCGCTGCAAAATAAGGTGAGGAGTAAGAATATGAAAAGCGCAATTATCATCGCATCCCTTGGTCTGGCATCTGTACTTTCTTTCGGCGCAAGCGCCGCAGCACACCAGGTAAGTCAGGACCAGGCACAGAACCTGCAATCAATGGGCACCATCTCTGTTTCACAGGTTGGTAGCGACCCGATGGATATGCGTAGTGAGCTAGCCGCAAAAGCAGAGAAAGAAGGTGCTAGCAGCTATCGTATTATCGAAGCACGTACCGGTGACCATTGGCACGCTACAGCTGAGCTGTACAAATAAACCCTCGTCGTCTTGACCGACGACTTGCCCTCGCTTTTTGGCGAGGGCTTTTTTTTATCCGCGCTGGACGTTAAAGCGCAGCATCCCTTCCAGCTCTTCTTCTGCTTCATCAAAGAGCAAAATAAGCGCGCCGTAACGTCGGCGCTGCTTTTCGTCCAGATGCAGGAACTCAATCTCCACGGGTAACGGTATTTCTTTGCTGGTCACCACATCCCACAACGTGTCCAGATCGCGTATTTTCTCGCGATCGAGGGCAAAGAGACGGGCGAACTCCCGGTAAAAATCGCCCTGATCCTCTATCTCGTCAAAATCAAAAGTATAGATTTTCATCTTACGCCCTCATCCCATTCAACTGACTAAAGTCCCCCAATGTGCAACGTTTTCACTTCGAGGTACTCTTCCAACCCCAGCACCGAACCTTCGCGGCCAAGCCCGGACTCTTTCACGCCACCAAACGGCCCCAGCTCGGTTGAAACCGCGCATTCGTTAATGCCGATCATCCCACTTTCCAGCGCCTGCGAGACACGGAAGACGCGGGACAGGTTTTGGGTATAGAAATAGGCCGCCAGTCCGTAAGGTGTATTATTCGCGCGATGAATAACATCCTCTTCGTCGCTAAAGCGGAAACAGGCCGCCAGCGGGCCAAAGGTCTCTTCCTGCGCCAGCAGCATCGTTTCCTGACAATCTCCCAATACCGTTGGCTGCCAGAAGTTTCCCCCCAGTGCATGCGGCTGACCGCCGGCTAATACTTTCGCCCCTTTCGATACCGCATCTTCAACGTGCTCACGCACTTTTTTAACCGCAGCAGGCTCAATCAGCGGCCCAACAACGACACCGTCATCCAACCCGTTCCCCACTTTTAACGCTTTCACTGCGGCAGCAAGCTGGCTGACAAAACGCTCATACACGCTGTCATGGATATAAAAACGGTTCACGCTCACGCATACCTGCCCGGCATTGCGGAACTTGTTGGCTATCGCCCCCTTCACCGCAGCATCGATATCAGCATCTTCAAAAACGATATACGGTGCATTCCCCCCGAGCTCCATGGAGACTTTCTTCATGGTTTCGGCCGCGTTACGCACCAGCGTCTTTCCGACCGATGTCGAGCCGGTAAAGGAAATTTTTCGCACGTCATGGCTCGCCATAATAGCGTCGCTTATCTCTAGCGTATTCCCTGCAACCGCATTCAGTACGCCATCAGGGATCCCCGCTTTCTTCGCCAGCGCCAGCAGTGCAAACGCGCATAGCGGCGTGTTATTCGCGGGTTTGATAACACCGGTACAGCCCGCAGCCAGCGCAGGCCCCAGCTTGCGGGTGAGCATTGCCATCGGGAAGTTCCACGGTGTGATAGCCGCGACAACACCGATTGGCTCGCGGGTTGCCAGAATACGTGAACCCGGTTTAGCCGGCGGAATAATCTCGCCGTTCGCTCTTTTGCCCTGTTCAGCAAACCACTGAATAAAGCTCGCCGCGTAATCCACCTCGCCTTCAGCCTCTTTCAACGGCTTGCCCTGCTCGATGGTCATCAGTTTCGCCAGCCAGCTTTTATGTTCGATGATGAGCTGGTACCAGCGATACAGCAGTTCTGAACGCGCCTTCGCCGTTTTTGCCCGCCATAGCGGGAAAGCGCGCGCTGCGGCGGCAATGGCCTGCTCCGTCTCCTGTTTCCCGGCCTTCGCGACTTTGGCGACAACCTCGCCCGTCGCGGGGTTGAGTACATCAAAGGTGGTGCCGAGCTGATGCCATTCGCCGTTCACCAGGTAGCCCGTCTGGAAAAGATCGTTGTCCTGCCATGCTTGCGTGGTCATTACACCCTCCTGAATAGTGTTTCCATTTAAGTATAGCTATCGCTTTTGGCGTAATAGTTGTCAGAATAACGAAAGTCTTATTAACGATAAGGAACCTGCGGTGAAGCGCGACAATCCTGTTTTCAATAAGCTGTGTCACGACCTTGGTATGACGCATTTGGCCGTTGAGAGGGTGTCATTCGCCCACAACACGCCTGTCTATCCTACCCCTTTTGCCATTGGTGAAGCCGCGGCCTCGGTGCTGGCGCTACAGGGCATGATGCTTGATGTGCTTCGCGGCAAGCAGCAGCCGATTACCGTCGATTGTCATAGTGCCGCCGCCTCAACCCATGCTGTGACCTTCCAGCAGCAGAACGGCTTTAACTGGCAGTACAACGATCCGGATTACCCCACGACCGATTTCTATCTTACTGCCGACAATCGTTGGATATTCCTGCACGGCGGCTACCCGCGTTTACGTGATGGGATCCTCGATATCCTCGATGTGCCAAATAGCCGTCATCGGGTGGCGCAGGCGGTCGCGCAGTGGGAAGCGCACAAGCTGGAGGAGACCATCGCCGAAGCGGGGCTATGCGCCGCTATCGCCCGTAGCCATAAAGAGTGGCTGGCTCATCCCCAGGGGCTTGCGGTCAGCCAGGAGCCGCTCATTCGTCTGACACGGCTAACCGATAGCGCGCCCAAAAACCGTCGTTACGATACGCCACGGGTACTGAAGCCGCTGCGCGTTCTCGACTTCACTCACGTTATTGCCGGGCCAACGGCAACCCGCGGGCTGGCGCAGATGGGAGCCGATGTGCTGCATCTGTCGTCGCCTTATCGCCCGCGTATTCTGCCGTTTGATGTGGATACCAACCACGGCAAACGCAACGCTTATCTTGAACTCTCCACCGCAGAGGGCCGCGCAACGGCGGCACAGCTGGTGCGTGACGGTGATGTTTTTGTCCAAAGCTACCGCCCCGGCGCTCTCGCCCGCTATGGGCTGAGCGATGAAGAGATGGCGCAGATTAATCCGCAGATCATTACAGTTAATCTGAACTGCTACGGCCACCGCGGGCCATGGAAAGACCGACCTGGCTTTGAGCAGCTTGCTCAGACCGTCACCGGTATGGCGGTTGCACAGGGCGGCACCTGGCAACCGGTGCTGGGGCCAACTTACCCCAATGATTATCTCAGCGGCTATCTCGCCACGCTGGGCGTGCTGATGGCGCTGGAGCGTCAGCGTAATGAAGGCGGAGCATGGCGGGTAGACGTGTCATTGTGCCGGACAGCAACGTGGCTGCAGCAGTTGGGGAGTATTGCGGATTATCAGACGATTGCCCCACCAGACGAGGCGGCGATCGCGCGTTGTATGGTAAGCGAAGAGGGGCCGTTCGGTGAGTTGCGCTATTTCAACAGCGCGCTGGAGCTTGCACAAACGCCGATGGCGTTTGCGATGCCGGCCATGCCTTTAGGTGCGCATCGCGCGGAATGGTGGTAAGGCTCCCGGAGTCGCTGCGCTCGTCCGGGAAAACACTCAGCTACTGGTCAACGCGCCCTGATATTTATGCAGCATCGTCACCAGCCGCTCAACCGGCTGAGTAACCTGCTCAGGAGCTTCCCAGACGCGCAGTTTTTCCTGATAAACCCCGAGTTCCTCCAGCAAACGCGTGAAGTAATAACGGCGTTTGTCATCGCTGGTTGCTGAAATCACTCGGTCAGCGGTGCGGCGCAGCTGACGGTGGAAGGCCGACAGATCGTCATTCACCGGAATAGGCGCATCGCGCAGGCGTTGATGCGCGATGATAAGCGTCAACGCCAGACGGAACTTCGCAATATCCCCTGGGAATTTGTTCAGCAGCAAAAACAGCTGCTGGTAGAGTCCCGGCAGGTGGTTCTCTTTTCGACGAGCCATATTGGTGGTCATCGCCGACACCGCCGCAAACACAAACTGGTTCAGCAGCACGCGCCCGGTACGCAGACGGGAGTTATCGCGGATAAGCAGAATGACGATAAACGCCATAAAGCAGCCGACAATCTGCCCTAATGCACTGTCGAGGAACTGGCTGAAGTGGAAGGTCATCGGGTTATCCAGCACCAGAATGTTGATGGTACTGGCCAGTGCCCCCATCGATCCCAACCGGCGCTTTTGCACTTCAATGCCAATAAAGAAGCACATGACCGCCAGACTAATACACAACAGCAGCATACTTTGTTGCGTCGCGGGGATGATAATCAGGAAATAGAGCGCCCCCAGCGGCAGCGCCGCAATGGTGCCGTAGATAAAGTCTATCGCCACCATGCGCGGATTCGGTAAACGCATGGCCAGTGAGGTAACCACGGCAATCATCACCATCGCCCCGCTACCCGATGTCCAGCCGGTCCACAGCCAGAAAAGAATGCCCAGCGCGCAGGAGAGCGTGGTACGCCAGAAGTTGATCATCGCGTGGTGACGTTCGGCGGACTCCGGTCGCACGACCACTTCGCTTTGTAGAATTTCTTCTTCGCGGGCGCTGATTTTCGTATTACCAATCACGCCACGTTTGAGCAGCAGATAGCGCGTGGCGGCCCCTACCCAGCTGTAAATCGTTACCGGCGTATCGTGCTCACCCGTCCACGCCAGCACGCGGCGCATTCGTTTAAGCTGGCGGTGAACATCCTGCACCGTTTCAACCGGCTCTTCGAACAACTCACGATAAGCGTCAGTGACCAGCTCAGGCCGCGAGTTTTGCATGATGAAGGTTTCACAAGCCTGAGTCACCATGGTCAGCGAAACGGTGTTCAGCGCCTTCAAGCGACGGTTGGCCCACGCCCAGCGTGAGGACTCCATATTCAAGTTGCCGCGCATCCCTTCCAACGCAGCGGTACGACGCAGCAGAGCCAGCCAGGCTTTGTCCATCTCATCGCTATCGCCATGCTTGATGCACAGCTGCATCAGGCGATATTGATCGATAAGGATGGCATCGAGTTCGTTGTCGATCTCTTTTTTGATCGATCGCGGTGAAAACAGGAGATCGGCGACGATCGCACAGATAATCCCTAACACGATCTCGCTACAGCGTTCCACGGCAAACTGCGGCGTCAGCAGCGGTTCGGCCTGAATCGTGATAACGATAATCAGCGCTGTATAGCCGGAAAGCCCCCAGGCGTAGGAGTTTTCAACGCGAACCAGCGAAGAGATCCAGGTACAGAAACCGGCCCAGATGCTACAAACCAGCAGCATCAGCAGCGGCGCACGGATCATGGTGATGATAATCACCAGCGCGGCGATACAGCCGATAAAGGTCCCGACAATACGCAGCATCCCGCGATAGCGGATTGCCCCCGCGTAGGGTTCTCCACCCGCAGCGAAGGCCGGACCGGCCGCCACAATAGCGGCAGTCAGCACCGCCCAGCGCGGCGTTTCAAGCTGAAAGTGGAAGCCGACAAACAAGGCCAGCACCACCGCACAGGCCAGTTTGACGGCAAAGCGGATGTGCTGGTTGGCAATGCTAAAAATGCCCATGGCAATTAACCGAATTCACGCAGACGCAGCGCCAGCTTCTGGAAGAAGCTCATGCGGCTGGCATCGCGGTCTTTCTCACCGGTAATGACCACCGTGGCGGTCGTACCCGCTGGCCACAGGTTACCTGTCTGTTCATCCAGACGGATACGCACCGGTACACGCTGAGCCAGACGAACCCACTCCAGGTTGGAGTCGATGGTCGCCATCCCTTTGCTGTCGACGCTGCTACTGGCGTTGGTGACACCCGCCGCAACGCTATCAACGGTTCCTTTAATTACATGGTTGCTGCCCAGCGGGGTAATTTCAGCGCGGTAACCCGGACGTACGCTTGAGAGCTTGGTCTCTTCAAGGTAGGCCATCACATAGAAGGAGTGCTGTTTCACCAACGCGACCGCTGTAGAACCACGGGTAATAAATTCACCGGCGTAGACATTCAGGTTAGTCACCCAGCCATCCGCTGGCGCGCGAATCACCGTGCGATCCAGATCCAGACGCGCTAGATCGCGCGTGGCTTGCGCTTTCGCTAACTGGTGCAGCACGGTTTGCAGCACGTTATTGGATTGGTCTATCTCTTCGCGAGACATGGCAATCACGCCCAGCTTGTTACGACGCCCGGCTTCACGGCTTTTCTCGTCCGCCAGCGCTTTGTAGTAGGCGACGTCAGCATTCGCTTCTTCCAGTGCCTTCTGGTAGCGCGGCTGGTCAATAATAAACAGAACCTGATTTTTGCTAACCAGTTGGTTATCCTTGACCTGAACATCGGTAATCAGGCCGGATACGTCTGGAGCAATGGCGACGACGTCCGCGCTAAAACGCGCATCACGCGTCCACGGAGACTCGGTGTAATAGACCCAGGCACGAAAAATAGCGATGAATGCCAGGATGACCAGTATCACCGTAATAGCGGTACGGGAGATATTTCTTGTTAGTGTTTTCACATCTACCTCAGACGAACAAACGTGATATTAGATAAAACAGGCAGCAATACAGTGCGGTGTTGAACAACGCGGGATGCCAGACAAAATCATAGATCCCGGTTGGCGTCAGCACGCGACGCACCAACCAAAAAATGGCGAGCGATAAGAGCAGCTCAAAGAAGATCGGCGGGAATGAGAGACCGAAAATCACGATGACAGGAAACAGGCTCATGTTGACCTTACTAAACTAGCGTGCAGGTGAGATTGGAACTTTAATTATTCAGCTAACAGTATTTTAACGTAACTGTTATAGCCTTATCTACATAGTGTGATGCAAATCACTTTTAAGCCAGAGTGAACAATGGAACGACTAAAACGGATGTCGGTTTTTGCCAAAGTTGTCGAGCAAGGCTCCTTTACTGCCGCGGCACGTCAGCTACAGATGAGCGTTTCTTCCATCAGCCAGACTGTTTCTAAACTGGAAGATGAGCTGCAGGTCAAACTGCTTAACCGCAGCACCCGCAGCATTGGCTTAACCGAAGCCGGTAAAATTTACTATCAAGGTTGCCGCCGAATGCTGTTCGAAGTGAAGGATGTACACGAACAGCTTTATGCCTTTAACAACACGCCGATTGGTACGCTGCGCATCGGCTGTTCTTCAACTATGGCACAAAATGTACTCGCTGCCATGACGGCGGAAATGCTCAAAGAGTATCCAGGATTAACCGTAAATCTGGTGACGGGCATTCCAGCGCCGGATCTGATTGCCGATGGTCTGGATGTGGTTATCCGCGTCGGGGCACTGCAAGACTCCAGCCTCTTCTCTCGCCGTCTGGGCAGCATGCCGATGGTCGTTTGTGCGTCCAGGAAATACCTCGCGCAGTTTGGCGTGCCCGAAAAACCAGCGGACCTGAGTAACCATTCGTGGCTGGAATATAGCGTTCGTCCGGATAACGAGTTTGAGCTGATTGCCCCAGAAGGGCTGTCGACTAAACTGCTGCCAGAGGGGCGATTTGTCACCAACGACCCGATGACCATCTCTCGCTGGCTGGTCGCCGGTGCCGGCATCGCCTACGTCCCGTTGATGTGGGTGATCAATGAGATCAACAGCGGTGAACTTGAGATCTTATTCCCGCGTTATCAGTCCGATCCGCGCCCGGTGTACGCCTTGTATACCGAAAAGGACAAGCTGCCGCTCAAAGTGCAGGTCTGTATTAACTATCTGACCGACTATTTTGTCAAAGTCGCGGAGCTGTTTCAGGGGATGCGTGGAAGAAGGAAAGAATAAGCAAGGTCATCTATATTCCGAAACTGAACATCCCGACTAAAGATATTTGGCATAAATATTTCCTGAATTACAGCAGCGGTAATTCAGGAATAAGTCATTCGTACTATTAAGTTTGGCTAATTGACACCGTGGCCGTCTGACTATTATCTTGTATTACGTCTAATACTCAGACGGTTGCATTTAATTAAAATATAAAAACAGAATGCATTGAACAGGACCATTTTAACCAAGGACTCAGAATGAATCTATTCGAACAAACACCGCCTTCACGCAGGCGTTATGGGCTTGCCGCGTTCATAGGGTTAATCGCAGGGATCGTCTCCGCGTTTGTGAAATGGGGTGCAGAAGTGCCTCTTCCTCCGCGCAGCCCTACCGATTTATTTACCGGTGCATGCGGGCCTGAACAGTTAATAAGAGCCGCGAGCCAAATCGATTGTTCCCGTAATTTTCTCAACCCCCCGTATGTATTTCTTCGCGACTGGTTGGGCGTCGCAGACCCCAATGCCGCCGTTTACACCTTTGCAGGACATATATTTAACTGGGTCGGCGTAACGCATATTATTTTCTCCATCGTCTTCGCTGTGGGTTATTGCGTGGTTGCTGAAGTCTTCCCGAAAATAAAACTCTGGCAGGGTTTGCTTGCCGGTGCTTTAGCTCAGCTTTTTGTCCACATGATCTCCTTCCCGCTGATGGGGCTGACGCCACCGCTGTTTGAACTGCCGTGGTATGAACATGTATCAGAGATCGTGGGCCACCTGATTTGGTTCTGGTCGATTGAAATTATCCGTCGTGATTTACGTAACCGCATCACTCACGAACCCGATCCTGAAATACCGCTAACGCATTTGCGATAAAAAAAAGCGCACCTCAATGAGGTGCGCTTTTTAGATGACGCCTTGTTCAGGTTAAGCAGTACCGCCCACCGTCAAATTATCCACCTTCAGCGTCGGCTGACCCACGCCAACCGGCAGACTCTGACCTTCTTTGCCGCAGACGCCAACGCCGTTATCCAGCTTCAGGTCGTTACCGACCATAGACACCTGCTGCATGGTTTCGATACCGGAACCAATCAGTGTCGCCCCTTTCACCGGCTTGGTCACCTTACCGTTTTCAATCAGGTAGGCTTCTGAGGTGGAGAAGACAAACTTACCGGAGGTGATATCCACCTGACCGCCGCCAAAGTTTGGCGCGTAGAGGCCGTATTCAACGGACTCAATGATTTCCTGCGGCGTGGATTTCCCGGCCAGCATGTAGGTATTCGTCATACGCGGCATTGGCAGGTGTGCGTATGATTCACGGCGGCCGTTACCGGTTGGCGCAACCCCCATCAGGCGTGCGTTAAGCTTGTCCTGCATATAGCCTTTGAGGATCCCGTTTTCGATCAGCACGTTGTACTGACCCGGCGTCCCCTCATCGTCGATTGCTACAGAGCCACGGCGGTCAGACATGGTGCCATCATCAACGATAGTACAGAGTTCAGAAGCCACCAGCTGGCCCATCTGGCCGCTGAAGACCGACGTGCCGCGACGGTTAAAGTCGCCTTCCAGACCGTGGCCCACCGCTTCGTGCAGCAGTACGCCAGGCCAACCCGCGCCCAGCACCACCGGCAGCGTACCCGCCGGAGCGGCGACCGCAGAGAGATTCACCAGCGCCATGCGTACGGCTTCTTTCGCCCAGGCATCGGCACGAACTTCACCGTCGAGGTCAGCGAGGAAGTAGTCGTAGCCAAAAACGGCCACCGCCGCCGCTGGCGCCGCGCTCACGTTTGCCATCTTCTTCCACCTGCACGCTCACCGACAGACGTACCAGCGGGCGCACGTCGGCCGCCAGCGTGCCATCCGTCGCGGCAACCAGAATCAATTCATATACGCCGGTCAGGCTCGCCGTCACTTCCTGCACGCGGCTGTCTGCGGCACGCGCCACGCTGTCCACGCGGCGCAGGATATCCAGCTTCTCTTCGCGGGTCATGCTTTGCAGCGGATCCAGCGAGGTATAAAGCGCTGAGTGCTCTACCGCGCCCAGCGTCTGCACTTTGCCGTTACCCGCTTCACGCACAATGGTACGCGCCGCCTGTGCGCTCTGCTCTAGCGCCAGCAGGCTGATCTGGTCGGCATAGGCAAAACCGGTTTTCTCGCCGCTTACCGCACGAACCCCCACGCCCTGGTCAATGTTATAAGAACCATCTTTAATGATGCGATCTTCTAAAACCCAGGATTCGTGGTAGCTGGACTGAAAATAGAGATCGCCATAGTCCAGACGACGCTCCGTGAGTTGACCAAGAATGGCGAACAGATCCTGATGATTCAGGCCGTTCGCTGCCAGCAATTGTTCACTTACCAGGTTTAGACTCATTATTTCGCTACTCGTTAATGGCCCGCGCGCTTCACGCATTTCGAGCCGGTATTCCGGGTGTTTGTCTTATGAGATTGAGGCAATTCAAGGCTTGCGTCAAATCATGGCTTTTTGTCGCTGCGCGCCTGGCGCAGCACTTCGTTAATTTGTGGCTTATCAATCGGGCCGGTGATGCGATAACGCAGGATAGAGACTTTGTTCCACAGCGGGCTAAGTACTTTCGTCGCCGCAAACACCGCCGCGCCGATAATCGGGTTCACCGCGAAAGCCGTCGCCACGCTGACCGTCGCCGAAATTTCCGGCGCGACGATAGCTTCCATATCCAGCTCGCGGCGCACCAGATTGACCGACCCTTTCATGGCGATATCGGCTTCCAGACCATCAACCAGCGTATCATCGGTATTCAGCACGCCGTCTTTGATCCACGCGGTACTGCGAATAGAATCAAAGTAGAAGCCTTCACTGAAGGTGTCGCTAAAGTCAAAGCGCAGCTTACGCAGCAGCGCATCGACGCTCAGTAAACGCAGCAGTTGTCCGGCATGGCCCGTGGAAAGATCGGTAAACTGCCCTTTGCCAACGCGCGATTTCAGAATACCGTTCAGCGACGCAACATCAGGCTGCCACGGTTTATCACGCCAATGTAAATCGTAGTCTACATCAACGGAAGAATCGCGAATCGGCGTTGAAACCCCGAAGAAAGCCGTAGCCTCATCAATCTTGTTTCCGTGAATTTTCCCCTTCAGCGAGGTTCGCTGCCCGGACGGTGAGTTTACCCAAACGCCATCGGCGGTTAAGCGGCCAAAGCCGGTATCCACCAGCCCGTTAGCCAGAGTCAGGGTATCGCCCTTCACGCTGAAGTCACCATCGATACGGCCATATTTCTGCCCCCACAGCCAGCATTCGGCGCAGCGAAGCTGAAGATCGGGCCAGCTGTGGAAATCTATCGCACTGCTGCTTGAGGTGTTGCTTAGCGGGCCTGTAGCAGCGGTCTGCGCCAGCGGATTAGCCGACGGGTTGTAATAAAGGTAGCGAACGGCGGCCTGCCACGGTGAGCTATTTTTCATCGTCAGGCTGGCGTTAATTTCGCGTCCCTGAGCTTCCACCCGCGTGCCGTCTGCCGTTGGTTGGGACACCACGCTCAGGTTATTCCACTGCTGGCCTGCAAAGGTCAACGACGACGTACGCAACGTCACGTTTTGCGGGAAGGCGGCAGCAGAGCTTACGCCGTCGGCCGCGCCGTGCTGGAACAGCGCCAGCCACTGCGCGCCGTCCATCGGCGGCATATTCAATTCCACGCCCGCCGTTTGCGGCAGCGGCGGGATAGTACGGCTGTCCGAGGCCCAGATAGCGCTCTCAAGCGTGAGCTTTTTCCCCAACAGCCAGCGGCTATTCAGGTGGTTATCCGGCCCCACGTTGCCGGTCAGAGTGAAGCTATGCAGATTCCCGTCGACGTTGAGCTTAACCGGCAGCGATTTCCCCGCCGCTTTATCCGCCGGAGACGGTAGGCTACTGCTCATATTTTGCAGGTCGCTGGTGATACCGACCTTGTAGGTCGCGCTGCCGTGATAAGGAAGCTCAATAGCAACGTTACCTTTCCACGGTACGCTGCCTTTAAGCGCGTCGTTAAGCTGTTTTGGCAGCACGCCCGTTTTCGCTGGCTGCCAGTCCGCCTGCATATTGACGCCCACCTGATAGGATTTCTCTCCCTCATTGGTGGTGAAATCGACGTTCAGCGGCTGATTGAACCAGGTGGCGGTCAGCGGCTCGCTCGTCAGGTTGCCATTATCAAAGCTGAAGCGGCCTTTGAGGTTATGCAGCGTGCTGTCGAGCGGTTTGATAAACAGGCTATTATTGTTCAGCGCGACGTTACCCGTGGCCTTCACCAGCTCGCCATCCAGCGGGATATCAAGATGTAAGCGAGCGCTCACGTCGCCATCAAGCTGGAGCTCTTCGAGGGTCGCCCCCAGTGATTTGTCGAGCGGCGTCTGCTGGAAATACGGGCCAACCGCTTTACCAGGACCGTTAATATCGGCATCAATCAGCAGCTTCTCTTTGGCATAGTCTGGAATCGACGCATTCAGGTTGCTGGCGGTCACGCCGCCAAGCGCCGCTTTATCCGCCTTCATCCACAGGCCAGCATTGATAAAGTTAAGCTCGATATTCAGATTGGTCAGCGCCGGCCAGTCCGGCTGGAAGGCAAAGGTCGCATCGTGCAGCGGCACATAGACCTGGAACTGTCCTTCGTTATGCTCGTACGGGAACAGGTGTGGGTTACCGCCGTAAACCAGAGTGGCGTTCTCCGCTTTACCCGCCTTGATAGCACCACTCAGGTAGTCAACAAGCGCTTTCCCCATCAGGTTTTCAGGGAAGTAACGCCACGCCTGCCCACCGTCGTCAGTACTGATACCGGCCAGAATCCCCAGCCACGGCTGGTCGTCCTTCGGCTGCAGATAGCGGAAACCGCCCGCGGCACGAACGCCCGTCGCCGTGACATCGATATCACGCCCATCGAGCATGAAGCCTCTATCATCATTGACCCAGTTCAGGGTCGCAACGCCGTTGGCAATCTCCAGTGGTGCGCGGAAGACGTGTTCGTACGGCATCTTCGCGTCTTTCATCGCAACATGCAGCGAGCCATTTTCCAGGCTACCGGCAATGTACCCGGAGACGTTCTCAGCGCCAGGCAACAGTTTCCACTGCTTCCAGCCTAGGTTATTCCAGCTCGCGTTAAAGCGGGTTTTGCCCGTGTCCTGAAGCGGGATATCAATCGCCAGAGCATCGACCATGCCCGCAGGCTGCGCGGTGCGCCAGATGTCGGCGACGTCAGGTGAAAGTTTTTCAGCGATCGGCAGCAGGCCGTTTAAGCCAGCCGGTGAGAGATGGCTCGCGCGGATACGCAGTTCGTCACTGCGCTTATTGTTCGGCCCCCCAACTTCTTGAGCCGGGATCCATGCCAGCGCCAGTGCCCCGCGAGGCCACGGCGTATCGTCAATCGTGATACGGGTATCGGGAATGCGGAGCTCCCAGCCCTGTTTCTCACGCGACAGGTGCGCGGTGAGGTTATCCACCGCCAGATGGTGATCCTGCCAGCTGGCGCCACCCTGTTTCAGCCAGACATCGCCGTTGGCGATTTCGCCTTTATCCAGCGAAGCCCAGCCTTCAAGGCTAAAGCGAGCGCTGGTCAGCGCGATATTGTCCTGCATCCACTGTCCCAGCCACGGCTTCACATCGATGTCGTCAGCCTGGAGCCAGATGCGGCCTTTATTCAGCAGACCATTTTCATCACGCAGATCCATACGCACTTTCATCACCCCGTGCTGCCCGGTGAGGCTCGAGAGGCTAAGCTCCCCTTCGGCGCGGTGACGGTTGTCATTGTTGACCCAGGTGAGCTGCGGAATGGCAAGTTCAGCACGCTGGCCGGAGAGCGTCAGGAAGCTGAGATGGCTATCGCGCAGGGTGAAGTGGTCAAACTGGCGTAAGAACAGATCGCCGACGCGGTCGCCCTTCAGGCCATCGCCGCCGTCGTTATTCTGTAGCGGCGTATTGGTATGAATTTGCAGCTGCCAGAAGGTCAGCTCGCGAAACTGCCAGCGCATGTGCAGCAGGCTTTGCCAGACATCCAGCGCCATCGAAGCACGTTTGATAGACAGTTCGCCGCCGTCGTTCATCGCAACGTGGATATCGCGCACGTCCAGCGTCGGGCCGAAGTTTTGCCAACTGGCGTGGATCTGAGAGGCGGAAACCGGCAGCCCAGTGACCGCTTCAATTCTGGTCAGCAGTTCAGGGCGCCATTTATCCAGATGTGGCAAGGCGAGACGCAGGCCGCTCACCAGCAGCGCGACAACGACAATCAGTGTGGCAACGGTGAGCAGTAAAATCCCCGGCAATCGCCTCACGCATCTCTCCTTGGGTCGCAGCAGGCTGCGTAATTACATCATAACCACATCAAACTGCTCCGGGTTATAGAGCGGTTCAATCTGGACTTTAACCTGCTTGCCGACAAAAATTTCTACTTCTGCCAGCGCGTGAGACTCTTCACCTTTCAGAGTTTCGGCCACGGATGGAGAAGCGTATACCAGGAAGCGATCGGAATCATAAGCGTGATGCACGCGCACGATTTCACGCATAATCTCATAGCACACCGTCTCAACGGTTTTCACCGTACCACGCCCATGGCAGGTCGGGCATTCGGTGCAGAGTACGTGTTCGACGCTCTCGCGCGTACGCTTACGGGTCATCTCTACCAGCCCCAGCGGCGAGAAGCCGTTAACGCTGGTTTTCACGCGGTCTTTGCTCAACGCTTGTTCCAGCGAGTGCAGTACCCGACGACGGTGGTCTTCGTTATTCATATCGATAAAATCGATGATGATAATACCGCCAAGGTTACGCAAGCGCAGCTGACGCGCAATCGCCTGAGTCGCTTCAATATTGGTGTTGAAAATGGTGTCATCAAGATTACGGTGCCCAACAAAAGCCCCGGTGTTGATGTCGACAGTGGTCATCGCTTCGGTCTGGTCGATAACCAGATAACCACCGGACTTGAGCTCAACTTTACGCTCCAGCGCTCGCTGGATTTCATTCTCAACGTCGAACAGATCAAAGATAGGCTGGCGGCCGCTGTAATGCTCAAGCTTGTTGGTCATTTCAGGCATATATTCAGCCGTGAATTCCATTAACGCTTCGTAGGTTAAACGGGAATCAACGCGAATTTTATCCAACTGAGCGTCCGCAAAGTCGCGCAGGACACGCTGCGCCAGCGCCAGCTCACCGTACATCTGGTAGCGGGTCTGTGGGCGCTTCTTACGCTCCATCACTTTGGTCCAGACGCGCTTAAGATAGGCGGCGTCAGAGGCTAAATCCTCTTCACACACCCCTTCTGCCGCGGTACGGATGATAAAGCCGCCCTGCTCATCGCAATAATCCGCGACCACTTTCTTTAAGCGATCGCGCTCGGCTTCACTTTCAATACGCTGCGACACGCCGACGTGCGAAGCGCCGGGCATAAAGACCAGATAACGAGAAGGTAACGTGATGTCGGTAGTCAGACGCGCGCCTTTGGTCCCCAGGGGATCTTTCACCACCTGTACCATCAGGTCCTGGCCCTGACGCACCAGTTCAGAAATATCGCGGACGGTGAACTGCTTTTGCTCTTCACCCGCCACACATTCGGTATGCGGCATGATGTCGGAAGCGTGAAGGAACGCTGCCTTATCGAGACCAATATCTACAAAAGCCGCCTGCATACCTGGTAAGACACGACTAACACGACCTTTGTAGATATTGCCTACTATTCCGCGTCGCGCTTCACGCTCAATATGAATTTCCTGCAAAATGCCGCCATCGATATACGCCACTCGCGTCTCCGATGGCGTCACGTTAACTAATAGTTCAGCCGTCATGTGTATCCCTTTTTTCACGTAGCGAGTTAAAGTTACTCAGCAACTCATACGTTTCCACCAGCGGTAAGCCGACTACGGCGTGATAGCTGCCATTTATCTTCCTGACGAAACAGCCACCCAGCCCTTGAATACCGTATGCACCTGCTTTATCTAAAGGTTCGCCGCTCGCAACATAGTCTGCAATGTCTTCCTCGAAAAGCATCCGGAAGGTCACTTCCGTCACGACCAGGCAGTCGAGCGTATGCTGGCTATCTGCCAGCGCAACGGCGGTCATCACCTGATGGGTATTCCCTGATAGCTTACGCAGCATCGCGGCGGCATGCGCCGCATCGCGAGGTTTTTCCAGCACTTCACCGTTAAGCACCACAATCGTATCAGCCCCCAGAACGGGGAGGTCGTGACGGGCTAACGCAACGCCCGCCTGCGCTTTCTCTCGTGCCAGACGCGCCACGTATTGCTGCGCCGTCTCCTGTGGGCGACGCAGTTCTTCGATACCGGGAACCACTTTCTCAAACGTCATGCCTAGCTGAGTGAGAAGTTCCTGGCGACGCGGGGAACCTGAAGCAAGATAGAGAGATACCATAACGACCTTATTGAACGGCAAATTGCTGGCGAACTTTACGCATCAGAAGAAATATCCACGGCCAGAGCACGCCGTTTACTACACTACTCCAGAACACTTCAGGTCGGAAAGAGACGTTGATCACTAAAAACTCTGCCCAGAAAACAATAATATCCGTCGCGAGCGAGAGCAGTATAACCACCAACGCCTGTTGCCAGAGCGCCAGGTTGCGGAACAGCTGATATTTCAGCGCCACCAGATACGCTACAATGCTCAACGACAGCGCGCGCACGCCAAGCGTTGATCCACTGATGAGATCAAGTATGGCACCCATCACCAGACCCGTACCCACATTCACGCGGTGCGGCAGCGCCAGTGACCAGTAAAGCAGAATGAGCAGCACCCAGTTTGGCCGGAAGACGGTAAGGTCGTCCGGCCAGGGCATAACCTGTAGCAGCAGTGCGATAAGAAACGAGAGCCAGATTACCCAGCGTCCCTGGCTACGGTAGCTTGCCACTATTGCCCTCCTGCAGAGGGTTGTGGTGGCGGCGTACCCGCAGGCGGTGTGGCTAACCCGGTTGCCGGCGCGGGAAGCTGCGGCCCCATGGTTTCAGGAGACGGCAGTACCTGAGGCATCATCTGCATCAGACGCTCGTTGGCGACGCGATGCACCTCTTCCGGCGTCATCGGGTTGGTACCGTTACGATCCGCGCCCCACAGCAGCAGCAGATAGCGCAAACGCTGCAGACCCGCCGTTGGACGCGCCTGAATCACCGTGTACGCACGCTGCGTATCCAGCTTAACAGACGACACCACGCCAACCGGATAACCTTCCGGGAAACGACCACCCAGACCGGATGTCACCAGCACATCGCCGACACGAATGTCGGTATTGGCTGGCAGATGCTCCAGTTGGAGATCGTCAGTGCAGCCGTTACCGGCGGCAATCACACGAATATCGTTACGCAGAACCTGAATCGGCAGTGCGTGGGTGGCATCGCAAATCAGCAGCACGCGGCTGGTGAGCTTGGCGACGGCCACAACCTGACCCACAACGCCTTTGTCGCTGATCACCGGCTGGCCTTCGTAAACACCGTTCACGCTGCCTTTGTCGATAACCACCTGGTCGCTGTAGGGATCGTTAACCGTTGAGATCACCTGCGTCACCATTTTTTGTTCGTCCTGGCGCAGCGGTGAACCTAACAGTTCACGTAAACGGGCATTTTCTTGTTTGTACTGACCGAGCATCAGCAGGTCGCTATTTTTCAGCAGCAGTTCCTGACGCAGTGCACGGTTTTCGAGTTCAAGCTGATCGCGTGAAGCCAGCGTTTGCGAAACGCTATCAAGCAGTTCACGAGGACCATTGGAAACAAAGTAGAAAGGACTGACGGCAGTATCCATGTATGTTCGGATTTGACTGAACATACCGAGGCGGCTGTCGGCGATAATGACACCCAGCGCCACCAGCACCGCCAGAATAAGGCGAATCTGCAGCGACGGGCCACGGCTAAAAATGGGCTTCATAGGCTATGCGTATTCTCGTGTCAGTGAAATTGAGGGTAGCCTTCTGGCTACCCTGAACCTCATGCTGACTACTCTTCGCTAAACAAGTCGCCGCCGTGCATGTCGATCATTTCCAGCGCCTTGCCGCCGCCACGCGCTACGCAGGTCAGCGGATCTTCAGCAACGACAACTGGAATACCGGTTTCTTCCATTAACAGGCGGTCAAGGTTGCGCAGCAGCGCGCCACCACCGGTCAGAACCATACCGCGCTCGGAGATGTCGGAAGCCAGTTCTGGCGGGCACTGTTCCAGTGCAACCATGACTGCGCTCACAATGCCAGTCAGTGGCTCCTGCAGCGCTTCGAGAATTTCGTTGGAGTTCAGCGTGAAGCCGCGTGGAACACCTTCTGCCAGGTTACGGCCACGCACTTCGATTTCACGCACTTCGTCACCCGGGTAAGCGGAGCCGATTTCGTGCTTGATACGTTCTGCGGTAGCTTCACCAATCAGAGAACCGTAGTTACGGCGAACATAATTGATAATCGCTTCATCGAAGCGGTCACCGCCGATACGTACGGAGGAGGAGTAAACCACACCGTTCAGGGAGATAACGGCAACTTCAGTGGTACCACCGCCGATATCCACAACCATGGAGCCGGTTGCTTCAGAAACCGGCAGGCCTGCACCAATTGCAGCAGCCATTGGCTCTTCAATCAGGAACACTTCACGAGCGCCAGCGCCCTGAGCGGATTCACGGATCGCACGGCGTTCAACCTGGGTTGCGCCAACCGGTACACAAACCAGTACGCGCGGGCTTGGGCGCATAAAGCTGTTGCTGTGAACCTGTTTGATAAAGTGCTGGAGCATTTTCTCGGTGACGAAGAAGTCAGCGATAACGCCATCTTTCATCGGGCGAATCGCCGCGATGTTACCTGGCGTACGGCCCAGCATCTGTTTTGCGTCATGACCTACAGCGGCCACACTTTTCGGTGAACCGGCACGATCCTGACGAATGGCGACCACGGAAGGCTCATTCAATACGATGCCTTGTCCTTTTACGTAAATCAGGGTATTCGCGGTACCCAGGTCAATGGACAGGTCATTGGAAAACATGCCACGAAATTTTTTCAACATACTAAGGGATAATCCTGAAAGCTGGGGCGGAAAAATAAAATCCGCTTACTTTACCAACCACACGCAGCAGCGACAAGGCGCAAAAATCATCTGCAACGGTGAAAATTAGTGCAGTTCGTTACCTTTGTTACAAATCCAACCTGAGTCCTTCAGTGCAGGAATACTCACTGCCGCTCCATCCTGGATTTGTCCCTGTCAAAGGTCGACACATGCATATGTGCGTCTTTTTTCCCGGCGAGCAGACATGCACACTCCCGAAAAAAACCGCGCGCGTTATTCTACGTGATAAACACGTTAAACAGCAGGTCAAACCGAATATCTTTGCGAATATTTTTTCACATTTGAGTCAAGTGGCTGGGAAGCAGCAAAAAAATCCCCCTGACCGCCGAAAACTCCGCATTTGGTCAGCTCTTGCCACTCGCCCCGGCTGCGGACTCCGGCGGCGAAAACCTGAATCGACGTTCCCTTACAGGCCTCAACCAGACTTTGAACCAACAGCTGGTTCTGACTGCGTTTTTCAATATTGCGCACCAGTACCGGATCTAGCTTAATCAACTCAACCTCAAGCTGCTTAATCCAAGTGGTACTGACTAAGGCTAAACCTGCCTGCGTTACCGCAACCCGAACGCCTAATGCATGAATTAAACGTACGACTGGCTGTAAACGCGTCATATGTTGACAGACATCTACCTCTGCAAGTTCAAAAATAATCCGTCGACGTTGAGATTTCTCGCACTGCATCAAAGTATCACGCAGCCAACGCTGGAAACGCGGGCGAATAAGCGACTCGACCGTCACCTGAATTGCCAGATTTTCCTCAGGCCAAAACCCCAGGAATGGGATCAGACGAGTGATCTGCTGGCGGTCGTATTCTTCACCGAGGCCAAACTCCAGCACCATCGGCATATATTCCGCGGCGATAACCTCTTCTTTACCGTCAAAAATACGGCACATCAGTTCTCGGTGATGAACGCTGCCGTCGAGGTTGACCGCCGGTTTTTGGTAAAGGCGCGGGCCGCCGCGGCTGAGCATCTGCTCAATCAAAGTGCGCCAGCGGACGTTGCCGCGCCCTTTCTCCGGCAGCGAGTCATCGTAAATCGCCCAACTGTTGCTGCCCTGTAGCACCGCGTTGCGTACCGCCGCCTCGGCGTGTTCCATCACCTGTTCGGTGGTCTGCCCGCCGCGCCAGGCGCAAATGCCGATGTGCATCATGTCATCGCGATCGAGGATTTTCGCCAGCGGCAGGCCATCAATGGCTTTGAGCAGTTGCCCGGCGATGCTGTCGGCTTCTTTTAAGGTGCGATGCGGTAGCAGGACGGTAAAGTCACTGCGGCGATAGCGCGCCAGCAGCGCACCGGGATAACGCATAATAAAGGTGGAAAGCAGGTTGATGAGCGTAAAGACATGTTCTTCCGCCGCGGCCCGGCCCCAGTTGTCGCGCAGGAAGTCGAAGTCCGGCAGGCGGATCATCATCACGATACCGTGAGAGCCGACGTTTTCCTGGTCGTCGAGTAGCGTTGCGAGCTGGTTATCAAAGAACAGTCGGTTGCTGAGGCCAGTTTTCGAGTCCTGAGCCGCGTAGGAGCGAATCAGCGTGTCCAGGCGGCTGCGCTGTTCTCCGGCAAACTGAATTTCAGAAAGTAGCATATCCAGTGCCGAACTGGTGCGGGCGGGCCATTCATGGATATTACCTTTGGCTTTCGGCCCGCGCTCGCCGTTAAGAATACGAATAGAGCGCAGCTCCAGCAGCTCTTCCCCCGCAAGCTGTCGACGCAGCCAGCGCACGGCGATAAAGACCACCAGCACCATAAAGGCAATCGTAATGGTCAACGGCGCGGTGGTCATCAACGAGCGGAAGTAGTTGGCCATCGGGTCCTGATAGACCAGATGAATCTTCATGCCGGGGTGCTTGAGCGATGGAACTTCCATTTCGCGGAATTGATAGTGGCTGCCAACCGGCTGATAGCTGCTGGTGCGGCTATGGTGGAACAGCGCCTTTCCATTCAGCGTGAAATCGATACGGACGATATCGAGCGGCACCATGATTTCATCAAGCTGATGGTCGAGCTTATCGAACGGTGTGTTAATGAGGCGGTTATCCAATACCGTTGCCACGGCCTGCACGCGATTGGCTATCTTGTACTGTATGCCGTTATAAAAACTCAGTGAGGAGCCAATTAACGTCACAAAGATGGTAAGCCCAGTTAAGAGCGTAAAAAAGGCTGAGAACTTCGTCGTTAATCGCATCCCTGTGTTAACTCCGTAGGTTAATCGTCCCCGACAGAGAGCCGGGTGCCTGTGTTCGCACATTACTATCAGAAGTAAGCACTAACATATCAAACCAGGTCGGCATACTACCAAACCTGGCGGATCTGGCAATTTATTGCGCCAAATCGCCAACAAATAATGATAAACGAGTATAGTCCCCGGTAAATTTTTTCACTATCAGTCCATGTAAGGAAGGGTTATGCAGGCACTCATCTTAGAACAGCAGGATGGTAAAACTATCGCCGCAGTGAAGGCCGTTGACGACAGTCTGCTGCCGCAGGGTAACGTCACTGTCGATATCCAGTGGTCCAGCCTGAACTATAAAGACGCTCTCGCTATCACCGGAAAAGGGAAAATCATTCGTAACTTCCCGATGGTGCCAGGCATCGATTTTGCCGGGACGGTTCACACCAGCGATGATGCGCGCTTTACGCCGGGCCAGCAGGTGCTGCTGACCGGCTGGGGCGTGGGCGAAAACCATTGGGGCGGCCTGTCCGAGCGCGCACGCGTCAACGGCGACTGGCTAGTACCGCTGCCCGCAGGCCTGGATGGACGCAAAGCCATGATCATCGGCACCGCGGGCTTCACCGCGATGCTGTGCGTGATGGCGCTGGAAGATGCAGGCGTGCGCCCTGAAGACGGCGAGATCGTGGTGACCGGCGCCAGCGGTGGCGTGGGCAGTACCGCTATCGCCCTGCTGCACAAACTGGGTTATCAGGTCGCGGCGGTGTCTGGTCGTGAAAGCACCCATAGCTACCTTCGCGCGCTGGGAGCAAACCGCATTCTGGGCCGCGATGAGTTCGCGGAAACCCGTCCGTTGGAAAAACAGATCTGGGCCGGTGCGGTTGATACCGTTGGCGATAAAGTGCTGGCCAAAGTGCTGGCGCAGATGAACTACGGCGGTTGCGTCGCGGCCTGCGGCCTGGCCGGTGGCTTTGCGCTGCCGACTACCGTGATGCCGTTCATCCTGCGTAACGTTCGTCTGCAGGGCGTGGATTCAGTGATGACACCGGCGGCACGCCGCGCGGAAGCATGGAAACGTCTGGTTACCGATTTACCTGAGTCCTTCTTCGCACAGAGCGCAACGGAGATAAATCTTGCTCAAGCGCCTGAATTTGCATATAAAATCATCAGCAACCAGATTCAGGGCCGCACGCTGGTGAAAATCGACTAAGCACTTATTTTTCAAGGCGCACTCGCGTTAATTTGACTCCTCCGCCATGCTTAACAAAAGCCTGCCGGAGGAAGTCATGAAATCCCGTAAATTAACTGAAGCAGACGTCACCGCCGAGTCTGTTTTTATGCTTCAGCGCCGCCAGGTGCTGAAGATGCTTGGTATCAGCACCGCTGCCGCCTCACTTCCACTGCACGCCTCCAGTCTGACAGACTGGTTTAAAGGTAACGACCGACCGCCAGCCCCGGCGGGAAAGCCGCTGACGTTCAGCAAGCCAGATGAATGGCAGAACAAGCTCACGCTGACGCCAGAAAACAAAGTCACCGGCTATAACAACTTCTATGAGTTTGGCCTCGATAAAGCCGACCCCGCCGCCAACGCCGGTAGCCTCCCCATCGACCCATGGAAGCTCACCATTGGCGGTGAAGTCGCAAAGCCGATGACGCTCGATCATGACGATTTAACCAAACGCTTCCCGCTGGAACAGCGCATCTACCGTATGCGCTGCGTCGAGGCCTGGTCGATGGTAGTACCGTGGATTGGTTTCCCACTGCATAAACTACTGGCAGCCGTCGAGCCCACCAGCAATGCAAAGTACGTGGCATTTAAGACGCTTTACTCCCCGGAAAACATGCCCGGGCAGAAAGACCGATTTATCGGCGGTGGTCTTGCGTATCCTTATATAGAAGGATTGCGCCTGGACGAAGCCATGAACCCGCTAACGCTACTCACCGTCGGTGTCTACGGCAAAGCGCTGCCGCCGCAAAACGGTGCGCCAATCCGTCTGACGGTTCCGTGGAAGTACGGCTTTAAGGGGATAAAGTCTATCGTCAGTATCATGCTGACCCGTGAGCGCCCGGATTCCACCTGGAACCTCGCCGCCCCGGACGAATACGGGTTCTTTGCCAACGTGAATCCGCACGTCGATCATCCACGATGGTCCCAGGCGACGGAGCGTTTTATTGGCTCTGGCGGTATTCTTGATGTTCAGCGCCAGCCAACGCTACTGTTTAACGGCTATGCGGATGAAGTGGCTTCGCTCTATCGTGGAATGAATTTACGGGAGAATTTTTGATGCGTTTAACGGCAAAACAGGTCACCTGGCTGAAGGTTTTCCTGCATCTTGCGGCTTTTTTGCCGTTTGTCTGGCTGTTCTGGGCCGTATCACAGGGGCAGCTAAGTGCTGATCCAGTGAAAGATATTCAGCATTTTACCGGTAGGATGGCTCTGAAATTACTGCTGGCGACCTTGTTGGTCGCCCCGCTGGCGCGCTACGCTAAACAACCGCTGCTGATTCGCACCCGGCGATTACTGGGATTGTGGTGCTTTGCATGGGTGACTATTCACCTCACCAGCTATAGCGTTCTGGAACTGGGGATTCAGAATTTGTCGCTATTAGGCCAGGAAATCGCCACACGTCCTTATCTTCTGCTGGGATTTGCCTGCTGGCTGATTTTATTGGCCCTGGCGGTGACGTCTACTCAAGCGATGCAGCGAAAATTAGGCCGACGCTGGCAGCTTTTGCATAACTTCGTCTATCTTGTCGCGATCCTCGCACCGATACATTTCCTGTGGTCGGTAAAGATTATCTCACCACAACCGGTTATCTACGCGGCCATCGCCGTCGTGCTTTTAGCCTGCCGTTATAAGAAGTTTCGCCAGTGGTGGCGCTAGTTTCGTGATATGTGCGGTTTACCGCAATTCTCTTATAGTCAGACGTTCTTTACACGATAGCAGTTGATAATCTTCCCTGATAAGACCAGTATTTAGCTGCCAAATGCTACGAAATAGTTATAATGTGCGACCTTGGTTTTCCCGACCGGGTTTTTAACCCCCTGAAAGGGTGACAATCGCGCATCGAAGGTATATTTTGTTTTTTACCCGAGAATTGCAGGAGATAGCAGCACAATGACTGACAAGTTTCGCATTTTGCTTTTGAACGGTCCGAACCTGAATATGTTAGGCACCCGTGAGCCAGAGAAGTACGGCACGCTGACGCTTTCCCAGATCGTAAGCCGCTTAACCGCGGAAGCTGAAACCCTGAACGTCACGCTCGACAGCCTGCAATCCAACGCCGAGTACGTCCTCATCGACCGTATTCATCAGGCTAAAGACAATATTGACTATATCCTGATTAATCCGGCCGCGTTCACGCACACGAGCGTTGCCCTTCGCGATGCGTTGCTGGCGGTGAGCATCCCGTTTATCGAGATCCACCTGAGCAACGTTCATGCGCGCGAACCATTCCGCCATCATTCGTATCTGTCTGATATCGCTTCTGGCGTTATCTGCGGGCTCGGAGCTGACGGCTATTCATACGCTTTACAGACGGCGGTAAAACGCCTGTCACAATCAAACTAAACAAAGAGTACGGAACCCACTCATGGATATTCGTAAGATTAAAAAACTGATCGAGCTGGTCGAAGAGTCTGGCATCAACGAACTGGAAATTTCTGAAGGTGAAGAGTCAGTGCGCATCAGTCGCTCTGCTCCGAACACCGGTATTCCAGTGATGCAGCAGGCCTACGCAGCGCCTGTCATGCAAGCGCAAGCACCTGTTGCTGCAGCACCAGCTGCTGCTGAAGCTCCGGCTAAAGCTGAAATCAGTGGTCACATCGTACGTTCCCCAATGGTTGGTACTTTCTATCGCACTCCAGGCCCGGACGCGAAAGCCTTCGTGGAAGTTGGTCAGAAAGTAAACGTAGGCGATACCCTGTGCATCGTTGAAGCGATGAAAATGATGAACCAGATCGAAGCTGACAAAGCAGGGACTGTGAAAGCAATCCTGGTAGAAAGCGGTCAGCCAGTTGAATTTGACGAGCCTCTGGTCGTCATCGAGTAACGAGGCGAAGATGCTGGATAAAATTGTCATCGCCAACCGCGGCGAGATCGCACTGCGTATTCTTCGTGCCTGTAAAGAACTGGGCATCAAGACCGTGGCTGTGCACTCCACTGCGGACCGCGATTTAAAACACGTACTGCTGGCGGATGAAACGGTCTGTATTGGCCCGGCTCAGTCCGTAAAAAGCTACCTGAACATCCCGGCTATCATCAGCGCTGCTGAGATCACCGGTGCTGTTGCGATTCACCCAGGCTACGGCTTCCTCTCTGAGAACGCCAACTTTGCCGAGCAGGTTGAACGTTCCGGCTTCATCTTCATCGGCCCGAAAGCCGACACTATTCGCCTGATGGGCGACAAAGTGTCCGCGATCACTGCGATGAAGAAAGCAGGCGTACCAACCGTTCCGGGTTCTGACGGCCCGCTGGGCGAAGATATGGATGTTAACCGCGCTCATGCTAAACGCATCGGCTACCCGGTTATCATCAAAGCCTCCGGCGGCGGCGGCGGTCGCGGCATGCGCGTAGTGCGCAGCGACGCAGACCTGGCGCAGTCCATTGCCATGACCAAAGCGGAAGCTAAAGCAGCTTTCAGCAACGACATGGTTTATATGGAAAAATACCTGGAAAATCCTCGCCACGTCGAGATTCAGGTACTGGCTGACGGTCAGGGCAACGCTATCTATCTGGCTGAACGTGACTGCTCTATGCAGCGTCGTCACCAGAAAGTTGTCGAAGAAGCACCAGCACCGGGCATCACTCCGGAACTGCGTCGCTACATCGGCGAACGCTGCGCGAAAGCGTGTGTGGATATCGGCTACCGCGGCGCGGGTACTTTCGAGTTCCTGTTCGAAAACGGCGAGTTCTATTTCATTGAAATGAACACCCGTATCCAGGTAGAGCATCCGGTTACTGAGATGATCACCGGCGTTGACCTTATCAAAGAGCAGCTGCGTATCGCTGCCGGTCAGCCGCTGTCCATCAAGCAAGAAGAAGTCCATGTCCGTGGCCATGCGGTAGAATGCCGTATCAACGCCGAAGACCCAGACACCTTCCTGCCAAGCCCGGGTAAAATTACCCGCTTCCACGCGCCGGGCGGCTTTGGCGTTCGTTGGGAATCTCATATCTACGCTGGCTACACCGTACCACCGTACTATGACTCAATGATCGGCAAACTCATCTGCTACGGTGAGACCCGCGACGTGGCCATTGCTCGCATGAAGAACGCGCTGCAGGAACTGATCATCGACGGTATCAAAACCAACGTTGATCTGCAGATGCGTATCATGACCGACGAGAACTTCCAGCATGGTGGTACCAACATCCACTACCTGGAGAAAAAACTCGGATTACAGGAAAAATAATCCTGTTATCGCAGCAAAAGGCCGGATTTTCCGGCCTTTTTTCTTTTTCTCTCCCCTCATCTTTTCCTTGCGGTACAATCCCCGCTTTCTTCATCCACAAGGGACAAAAAATGGACAAGCGTTTTGTTCAGGCCCATAAAGAGGCGCGCTGGGCGCTTTGGCTAACCCTTCTCTATCTTGCTGCGTGGTTAGCGTGTGCTTACTTACCTGATTCCACGCAGGGTTTCACCGGCCTGCCGCACTGGTTTGAAATGGCCTGCCTGCTGATGCCGCTGGTTTTTATTTTGCTCTGCTGGCTGATGGTCCGCTTTGTCTTCCGCGACATCCCACTGGAGGATAAAGATGCAAACTGAGATTATCGTTGTACTGGTGCTTTATCTGTTCGTGGTGTTCGGCCTGTCGCTGTATGCCATGCGTAAACGCAGCACCGGTTCCTTCCTCAGCGAATATTTCCTCGGCAGTCGCTCGATGGGCGGCTTTGTGCTGGCCATGACGCTGACCACCACCTACATCAGCGCCAGTTCGTTTATCGGCGGGCCGGGTGCCGCCTATAAATACGGGCTGGGCTGGGTGCTGCTGGCGCTAATCCAGGTGCCGACGATCTGGCTGTCGCTGGGGGTACTCGGCAAGAAATTCGCCATTCTGGCACGACGCTATAACGCGATTACCCTCAACGACATGCTACAGGCGCGCTACCAGAACCGCGCGGTGGTGTGGATTGCCAGTATCAGCCTGTTGGTTGCTTTCGTCGGGGCGATTGCGGTGCAGTTTATCGGCGGCGCGCGCCTGCTGGAGACGGCAGCGGGCATTAAGTATGAGAACGGCCTGCTGATTTTCGGCATCACCATTGCGCTGTACACCGCCTTCGGCGGCTTCCGCGCCAGCGTGCTCAACGACACCATGCAGGGTATGGTGATGCTGATTGGCACCATCGTGCTGCTGGTTGGCGTGGTACATGCTGCGGGCGGGTTGCATAACGCCGTCGATACGCTGGAGCAGATTAATCCGCAGCTGGTCTCGCCGCACGGTGCGGACGATATCCTGACGCCAACCTTTATGACCTCCTTCTGGGTGCTGGTCTGTTTTGGGGTGATAGGTCTGCCGCATACTGCCGTTCGCTGTATCTCTTATAAAGACAGTAAGGCGGTGCATCGCGGGATTATCATCGGCACCATCGTGGTGGCGGTACTGATGCTGGGGATGCACCTGGCGGGCGCGCTGGGCCGCGCCGTGCTGCCGCATCTGACCGTGCCGGATCTGGTTATCCCAACGCTGATGGTGCAGGTATTACCGCCGTGGGCGGCTGGTCTGTTCCTTGCCGCGCCGATGGCCGCTATTATGTCGAACGTGAACGCCCACCTGCTGCAGGCGTCGGCGACCATCATTAAAGATCTGTGGCTTAGCGCAAGCCCGACTAAAATTCGTAATGAGCATCGCATTAAGCGCATCTCCACCTGGACGACGCTGGTGCTCGGTATTCTGATGATGCTCGCCGCCTGGCGTCCGCCGGAGATGATCATCTGGCTGAACCTGCTCGCCTTCGGCGGGCTGGAAGCGGTGTTCCTGTGGCCATTAGTGCTCGGTCTGTACTGGGAGCGTGCGAACGCTGCCGGGGCGCTGAGTGCCATGATTGTCGGCGGCGTGCTGTACGCCGTGCTGGCCACGTTTAATATTCAGTACCTGGGCTTCCATCCGATTGTGCCCTCGTTACTGCTAAGTTTGCTGGCGTTTGTGGTCGGGAACCGTTTTGGTCAACCCGTCCCACAGGCTGCCGTAATTTCTTCTGATAAATAAAGAGTTTTGCCATGCCGTGGATCCAACTGAAACTGAACACAACCGGCGAGAATGCCGAAGATCTTAGCGATGCGCTGATGGAAGCCGGTTCGGTCTCCATCACCTTCCAGGATACGCATGACACGCCGGTCTTTGAGCCGCTGCCGGGTGAAACGCGTCTGTGGGGCGATACCGACGTTATCGGCCTGTTCGATGCAGAAACCGACATGAAAGAAGTGGTTGCCATCCTGGAACAGCATCCGCTGTTGGGTGAAGGCTTCGCCCACAAGATTGAGCAGCTGGAAGATAAAGACTGGGAGCGCGAGTGGATGGATAACTTCCACCCGATGCGCTTTGGCGAACGCCTGTGGATCTGCCCAAGCTGGCGCGATGTGCCGGACGTTAACGCCGTTAACGTGATGCTCGATCCAGGCCTGGCCTTCGGCACCGGTACGCACCCAACCACCTCCCTGTGTTTACAGTGGCTGGACGGGCTGGACTTAACCGGCAAAACGGTTATCGACTTTGGCTGTGGCTCCGGGATCCTCGCGATCGCCGCGCTGAAGTTGGGTGCTGCGAAAGCAATCGGGATCGATATCGATCCGCAGGCCATTCAGGCTAGCCGAGATAACGCACAGCGTAACGGCGTTTCTGAACGTCTGGAACTGTACCTGCCACAGGATCAGCCAGAAGCCATGAAAGCCGATGTCGTGGTCGCAAACATCCTGGCTGGCCCATTACGCGAGCTGGCACCGTTAATCAGCGTGCTGCCGGTTACAGGCGGCCTGCTGGGGCTTTCTGGTATCCTGGCAAGCCAGGCGGAAAGCGTCTGCGAAGCCTACGCCGATCTCTTTGACCTCGACGCCGTCGTTGAGAAAGAAGAGTGGTGCCGCATTACCGGTCGCAAAAAATAATTCCTTCCCGTGGCCTCTCTGGAGGCCACAGTTTCCCGCTTTTTGTACGCCCCTCACCCCATCCATGCATTAAAATATCGACTTAACTCATTAAAGTTAAAAAATAAAAAACGCAAACCATTCAATGGATGATATGAAGGCGAAGGGTTTCCCGAGTACTGGGCTCGCTCAGCGAGGAGTATAAAACCTGTCAGGCCGGGATGAATCAATCCCCGATTAACATCGAGACCACACTCAAAGCCCATCTTTCACCGCTTAACGTGACGGTTGATGACGTTCTCTGACCACACCATTCTGCTCCGAGGGTGTGACCTGGATTGTCCTGAAGCAGCCCATGACGCTTTCAGAAGCGCAGCTGAAAAAATTCACCCACACGATGCACCATGACAATAACCGACCGGCACAGCCGCTCAATGGCCGTGTAGTTGTCGAATAAGCGGCAGAAGAGTGCCGGGATCATCTCCTGAAATGGGAGCATTGTCACACTATGTCACAATAATCTGCTGATTAAATCAGCAGATTATCTTGCCAGATCTCCCTGAGTCGAAGAAAAAGTGAGAAGTTACTCAAAAATATAGATGTAGATAAAATCGCCATAATTTTCTAATTAGATGATTTATATAATTAATTCTTTAGTGGTGACAACGCTTACCGCGATTCTTTGATCCACCTCAGAGGATTGGTTAAAGTTTGGCCTTTCATCTCGTGCAAAAAATGCGTAATATACGCCGCCTTGCAGTCACAGTATGGTCATTTCTTAACTCATGCGTATCGGACAACACCAGCTCAGAAATCGACTGATCGCAGCACCTATGGCAGGTATTACCGACCGGCCGTTCAGGGCGCTGTGCTACGAGATGGGAGCAGGTTTAACCGTTTCCGAGATGATGTCGTCTAACCCCCAGGTCTGGGAAAGCGATAAGTCCCGCCTTCGGATGGTGCACATTGATGAACCAGGTATTCGTACCGTGCAAATTGCCGGAAGCGTGCCTGAAGAAATGGCAGATGCCGCGCGTATCAACGTGGAAAGTGGCGCCCAGATTATTGATATCAATATGGGTTGCCCGGCCAAAAAAGTGAATCGCAAGCTTGCAGGTTCAGCCCTTCTGCAATACCCCGACCAGGTGAAGTCAATCCTGACGGCGGTTGTCAGCGCAGTGGACGTTCCTGTTACGTTAAAGATTCGCACGGGTTGGTCGCCGGAACACCGTAACTGTGTAGAGATTGCCCAACTGGCCGAAGACTGTGGCATTCAGGCCCTGACCATTCATGGACGCACACGCGCCTGTTTGTTCAATGGTGAAGCTGAATACGACAGCATTCGGGCAGTTAAGCAGAAAGTTTCCATTCCGGTTATCGCGAATGGTGACATTACTGACCCGCTTAAAGCCAGAGCTGTACTCGACTATACAGGGGCTGATGCCCTGATGATAGGACGTGCCGCTCAGGGAAGACCCTGGATCTTTCGGGAAATCCAGCATTATCTGGACACTGGGGAGCTGCTTGCCCCACTGCCACTGGCAGAGGTTAAGCGCTTGCTTTGTGCGCACGTTCGGGAACTGCATGACTTTTATGGTCAGGCAAAAGGGTACCGAATCGCGCGTAAACACGTATCCTGGTATCTCCAGGAGCACGCTCCAAATGACCAGTTTCGGCGCACATTCAACGCCATAGAGGATGCCAGCGTACAGCTGGAGGCGTTGGAGGCATACTTCGAAAATCTTGCGTAATGAAATAAAGAGCTGACAGAACTATGTTCGAACAACGCGTAAATTCTGACGTACTGACCGTTTCTACCGTTAACTCTCAGGATCAGGTAACTCAAAAACCCCTGCGTGACTCGGTTAAACAGGCACTGAAGAACTATTTTGCTCAACTGAACGGTCAGGATGTTAATGACCTGTATGAGCTGGTACTGGCTGAAGTAGAACAGCCCCTGTTGGACATGGTGATGCAATACACCCGTGGTAACCAGACCCGCGCAGCCCTGATGATGGGCATCAACCGTGGTACTCTGCGTAAGAAACTGAAAAAATACGGCATGAACTGATACTAATCAGTTAATTGCTTGATTTTGAAGGCGCGACTCGGCATGGGGAAGCGCCTTTTTTATTGCCTGTTTTACGCCTCAGCGTAGACGATACGGTAGCCCTGATCCTCTGGAATAACCCGCGCAAAGCCCGACCCACCGAAGTGCATCCCCGCCACCAGCAGCTTTTCTTCTGCCGCCTGCGCCAGAATACGTTTACGCGACGCTTCCGCCTGTTCGCTATCGATATCAAAGGCAATGCTCACCCCAGGGTGAGCGGTCTGAATATAAGGGAAGTGAACAATGTCACCCCAGATAATCAGGCTAGCTTCCGGAGTATCAATTCTGAACCCCGTATGCCCCGGCGTGTACCCAGGCAGAGGGACGGGATGAATTCCCTCGACAATCGGCACATCGCTCAGCAGACGAACACGCTCGCCGTAGGTGGCTAACGTCTGGCGCGCGCGGATAAAGTTACGCTGCTGACGTTCGTTAGCCTGTGTAAACCGTGCATCATCCAGCCAGAACGCCTTCTCAAGCGGATGCAGATAGAGAGCGGCGTTAGGGTAAACCGCCATGCCTTCCTCATCCAGCAAGCCCCCCAGATGGTCAGGATGAGCGTGAGTCAGCAACACGGTATCCACCGTTTCAGGCTGGACGCCAGCACCCTGCAAATTGGCTTTCAGCTGCCCGCCCACGTTATTGGCGCCGCCGGTTCCTGAATCCACCAGAATCGTTCGTCCGCGCCCACGGATAAGATAACCATAGATATGCAGATTTCCAGGCTCGGTAATCCCAGCCTGCTTCTGGATCTCCCCAGCCTCTGTCGTGCTAATACCGGACAGGAGTTCGAGACTCGCTGCCATATTACCGTCGCTGAGCGGCGTCACCAAAAAGTCGCCAATCTGGCGAGAAATCGCGTTCATAAACACCTCGTTACGGGGATGATGAGTAGAAGAATAAGATGACAGAAGCCGAAAGCAGAGGACAGCAGAAGCAGGGCCAGATGAATAATCTTCAGGCTTCCCTGCCTGAGAGGATACGCAGTTACTGGTTAACAACCAGCGTAGGCCGGGTAGCCCACAGATGTTGAGCACAAACGGTCGCCATAATATTGTCGACAAGCAGCGGAGCCTGTTGATAGAGATCAAACTGCAGTGGGTCCATCAGCCAATTTTTGATAATGCCGCTAAATGCGCTATGTAAGACAATCAATATAATTTCAATGTCTGTATCAGCAGGTAATATTTTGTTACGCACGCAGGCCTGCAATTCATTTCGCATGGAATCATAGCTAAAACCTATTTTTTTTCTGATTTCATGCTCCGGCACCATATCGCTGCTAAATTCACACTTATGATACAGGATCTGCATCAGCGCGCGCTGCCGCGGCGTTTCAGCAATATATTGCAAACCAACGACGAATTTATTTCTTAAGTTTAATAGTGGATTGGCGCTGTCTATTTGTATCAATTTATGATGGATTAGGTCGCGCAACGGTAGTTGTTCTTCCCACATCGCATTAAATAATTCACTTTTGCTGGCAAAGTGCCAGTAAACCGCACCGCGAGTTACCCCAGCAGCATCAGCTATGTCGGTCAGCGTGGTGTTACTCACGCCCTGCAGCGCAAACTGCTCAATGGCTGACTCAAGCAGCAGCTGGCGCGTCTTGAGCGCCTCTTCTTTCGTTTTTCTGGCCATAGCCTACGTCACTTACCGCAAACTTCGCGGTGGATGGAAAATCAATTTAATTTACCATTTAGGCTAACAACAGTATTTACCAAAAAGTTTGATAAGTACTAAAAATCAATAAATCCATTAAACATATATTTAATTAATTTATATTCACATTATGAATGCATGATTTCATCACACCTCTTTTCAGATTCTCTAATCCTGCTATTTTTGCGTTTCCGTGCCTTTGGTGATCGTTCAAAAATAACTATCTCTTACATCCACCGATGTTTATTTGTAGGATAACGAACTGCATTTTTTATTCACCCTTTCTTTCACAGATTTTTAGTCAAACCAGGCTATCAATCTATAAGGAACAGCAATGACGAGTCACGCCAGGGTTACACTTTTATCCAGCTTAATTATCTCAGCAGCATTACTTAGCGGCTGTGATAATTCTGGAAGCCAACAAGCGCATGCGCCAATGCCTCAGGTTACCGTTCACACCGTTAACAATGCGCCATTGTCCATCACTACCGAATTACCAGGCCGTACCTCTGCGTTTCGCGTCGCTGAAGTTCGTCCACAGGTCAGCGGCATTATCCTGAAACGCAACTTTGTGGAAGGGAGTGATGTAGAGGCCGGTCAGTCTCTTTATCAAATAGACCCAGCCACCTACCAGACGGCCTATGACAGCGCGAAAGGCGATCAGACGAAAGCAGAAGCCGCTGCGGTCATCGCTCACCTGACCGTGAAGCGCTATGTTCCTCTGCTAGGCACCAAATACATCAGCCAACAGGACTATGACCAGGCGGTAGCAACAGCACGCCAGGCCGATGCGGACGTCATGGCGGCGAAAGCCGCCGTTGAGACCGCACGTATTAACCTGGCCTATACCAAAGTGACCTCGCCAATCACTGGCCGCATTGGTAAATCCAGCGTGACTGAAGGCGCTCTGGTGACCAACGGGCAGTCAGATGCCATGGCAACGGTACAGCAGTTGGATCCTATCTACGTCGATGTCACCCAGTCCAGCAGCGACTTTATGCGCCTCAAGCAAGAAAGCCTGCAGCAGGGCGGCGACGCCAAAAGCGTGCAGTTGTTGATGGAAAACGGTCAGGCCTACGCGCTGAAAGGTTCGCTACAGTTCACAGACGTTACCGTGGATGAAAGCACCGGCTCTATCACCCTTCGTGCCATTTTCCCTAACCCGCAGCATGTACTACTGCCAGGGATGTTCGTTCGTGCGCGCATCGATGAAGGTGTGAACCCAAATGCCATGCTGGTTCCACAGCAGGGCGTCACTCGTACACCTCGCGGTGATGCCACCGTCCTGCTGGTGAACGATAAAAACCAGGTCGAAACACGCAACGTCGTTGCCGCACAAGCGATTGGCGACCAGTGGCTGATTACCAGCGGCCTTAAAGCGGGCGATAAGGTGATTGTCAGCGGGCTGCAGAAAGTGCGCCCGGGCGCAACCGTGAAGGCTGAAGAGGATACCGCAGCGCCTGCTGCGAAATAAGGTACCGACCACATGTCTAAGTTTTTTATCCATCGACCGGTGTTTGCCTGGGTTCTGGCCATCATCATGATGATTGCGGGTGGCCTGGCCATCCTGCAGTTGCCAATCGCGCAGTACCCGACGATCGCTCCACCTGCCGTGGCTATTTCAGCAACCTATCCAGGTGCTGATGCGCAAACCGTGCAGGATACCGTCACCCAGGTTATCGAACAGAATATGAACGGTATCGATAACCTGATGTACATGTCCTCAACCAGTGACTCCGCGGGTTCCGTGACCATCACCCTGACCTTTAAGTCAGGCACCGATCCGGATATCGCCCAGGTTCAGGTTCAGAACAAGCTCTCTCTGGCAACGCCGCTGCTGCCGCAGGAAGTGCAGCAGCAGGGTATCAGCGTTGAGAAGTCGAGCAGCAGCTTCCTGATGGTAGCCGGGTTTATCTCTGATAATCCAACGACCGTACAGGACGATATTTCTGACTACATCGCCTCTAACGTTAAGGACCCTATCAGCCGTCTGAACGGCGTGGGTGACGTGCAGCTCTTTGGTGCGCAGTATGCGATGCGTATCTGGCTCGACGGCAACCTGCTCAACAAATACAACCTGACGCCGGTTGATGTCATCAATCAGTTAAAGGTACAGAACGACCAGATTGCGGCAGGCCAACTGGGCGGTACGCCAGCGGTGAAAGGCCAGCAGTTGAACGCCTCAATTATTGCGCAGACGCGTCTAAAAGATCCGGTTGAGTTCGGTAAAGTGACTCTGCGCGTGAACGCCGATGGTTCGGTGGTACATCTGAGCGACGTCGCGCGTATTGAACTCGGCGGTGAGAACTACAACGTCGTCGCACGTATTAACGGTAAACCGGCATCGGGGCTTGGGATCAAGCTGGCGACCGGCGCGAACGCGTTGGATACTGCCAACGCCATCAAAGCCAAGCTCGCGGAGCTACAACCTTTCTTCCCGCAGGGGATGAAGGTGGTCTATCCGTATGACACCACGCCGTTCGTGACCATCTCGATTCACGAAGTTATTAAGACGCTGTTTGAGGCGATTATTCTCGTCTTCCTCGTCATGTACCTGTTCTTGCAGAACATCCGTGCGACGCTTATTCCAACTATCGCCGTCCCGGTAGTGCTGCTCGGGACCTTCGCCGTACTGTCGATGTTTGGCTACTCGATAAACACCCTAACCATGTTCGGGATGGTGCTCGCGATAGGTCTGCTCGTCGATGACGCCATCGTGGTGGTGGAGAACGTCGAGCGCGTGATGGTTGAGGAGAAGCTATCGCCCGTCGAGGCCACAGAGAAATCGATGGAGCAGATCCAGGGCGCGCTGGTTGGGATCGCGATGGTGCTGTCAGCGGTATTCGTACCGATGGCCTTCTTTGGCGGCTCAACCGGGGCTATCTATCGTCAGTTCTCGATAACCATCGTTTCCGCAATGGCGTTGTCGGTACTGGTTGCCCTGATCCTGACCCCAGCGCTGTGCGCCACGCTGCTGAAACCCGCTTCTGTGGATCACTACGAGAAGAAAGGGTTCTTCGGCTGGTTTAACAATAAGTTTGACCAGAGCGTTAACCACTACACCAATAGCGTCAGCGGTATCTTGCGTTCCACTGGGCGTTACCTGCTTATCTATGTGCTGATTGTTGTCGGCATGGCGGTGCTGTTTATGCGCCTGCCAACGTCCTTCCTGCCGGACGAAGACCAGGGGGTATTCCTGACCATGGTTCAGCTTCCTGCTGGTGCGACACAGGAGCGCACGCAGAAGGTGTTGGATACGGTGACCCACTATTACCTCAATAACGAGAAGGCGAACGTTGAGAGCGTCTTTACCGTTAACGGCTTCAGCTTTAGCGGCCAGGGTCAGAACTCCGGTATGGCGTTTGTGAGTCTGAAGCCTTGGGATGAACGTAGCGGGGAAGAAAATAGCGCTGAATCCGTCATCAAGCGTGCCACGATGGCCTTCAGCCAGATTAAAGATGCGATGGTATTCCCGTTCAACATGCCGGCGATTATAGAGCTGGGCACGGCGACCGGTTTCGACTTCGAGCTGATTGACCAGGGTAACCTCGGTCATACCGCATTGACCCAAGCCCGTAACCAGCTTCTTGGTATGGTGCAGCAGCATCCCGATCAGCTGGTTCGCGTGCGTCCAAACGGCCTGGAAGATACCGCGCAGTTCAAACTCGATGTCGACCAGGAAAAAGCGCAGGCATTAGGCGTCTCACTGTCCGATATCAATGAGACCATTTCTGCTGCGCTAGGCGGCTACTACGTCAACGACTTTATTGACCACGGTCGCGTGAAGAAGGTCTACGTTCAGGCTGACGCGAAGTTCCGCATGCTGCCAAGCGACGTCAACAATATGTACGTACGCAGCTCAAACGGTGAGATGGTGCCATTCTCCGCCTTCGTGACTTCACGTTGGGTGTATGGCTCTCCACGTCTGGAACGCTATAACGGTCTGCCATCGATGGAGATCCTCGGTGAAGCGGCCCCGGGTAAAAGTACCGGTGAGGCGATGGCCCTGATGGAACAACTGGCCAGCAAACTGCCTTCAGGCATTGGCTTTGACTGGACGGGAATGTCCTATCAGGAACGTCTGTCCGGCAACCAGGCGCCAGCGCTGTACGCCATCTCATTGATTGTCGTCTTCCTGTGTCTGGCCGCACTCTATGAGAGCTGGTCTATTCCGTTCTCCGTTATGTTAGTAGTGCCATTAGGTGTTGTGGGAGCGCTTCTGGCCGCCTCATTACGAGGTCTGAATAACGACGTGTACTTCCAGGTAGGTCTGCTGACAACCATTGGTCTATCGGCGAAGAACGCCATTCTGATCGTTGAGTTTGCTAAAGATCTTATGGATAAAGAAGGTAAAGGGATCATTGAAGCAACGCTCGAAGCATCACGTATGCGTCTGCGCCCTATTCTGATGACCTCTCTGGCCTTTATCCTCGGCGTTATGCCTCTGGTTATCAGCCGCGGTGCAGGTAGTGGTGCGCAGAACGCAGTTGGTACCGGCGTCATGGGCGGGATGCTGACCGCGACGCTGCTGGCCATCTTCTTCGTGCCAGTATTCTTCGTTGTCGTGAGACGTCGCTTTACCAAACACTCTGAGTAACGCAATCACTCAGGATAAAAGGCGCCTACGGGCGCCTTTCTTTTTGTTCGGTAATCAGGAAGTTTAGTGGTGCAGGCTCAATACGTTAGGCTGTGCCACCATCAGTTACGCTTCGTAGCGCACCATTTCGTTATTTTCTTCTGCATCATTTCTACATAATCCCACCGTTTTCAGGCTCCCTTCTCCACGATATTTACGAACCACATAAATTGAGATTATTTCCCCTACCAATGGGCTATAGCACAGGTGATAAAATAAGCCATTCCGTAATACGGCCTATTTCTGGCGTAATGAAACGGATTATTTAGAGGCTACATCATGAAAAAATTTATTCTGGTGACGCTGCTGGCAACACTGCTTGCTGGCTGCGCGCATGACTCACCTTGTGTACCTGTTTATGACGATCAGGGCCGTCTGGTTCACACCAACACCTGCATGAAAGGGACCACACAGGACAACTGGGAAACCGCAGGTGCTATCGCCGGTGGCGCTGCTGCTTTGGCGGGACTGACGCTGGGTATCGTTGCACTGACCAAATAACACAACGGCCAGAAAGTGCATGCTTTCTGGCCGTCTCTGCGCTTATTGTCATCGTCAGGATGACATCGCCGTCAATTTTATTATCAACAAAACCCACCTCTTTTAATTCCCGTCGACAATCTAAATAGCTCATCATAATAAAGAGATAGCGAACGTTGTCTTATTTTCAGCGCCGTACTTGCTTCGAATGGAATATTTTGTTGAGGCAGGAGATAGAGCGTCTTTGTAGGCTGGATAAGGCGTTAACGTCGCCATCGGGCAAAGTGCTCCATCCCGGAGTCGGCGTAAAACGCCTCGCCCGGGCTACGGACTGGGTATTATACGTGCACATTATTACCGTCTGTAGTCCGGGCGAGCGCAGCGACCCCGGGACTTCACAGCGCTTTCATTTCCCACAGACGTAAAAA
>NZ_JMPL01000002.1 GCF_000735365.1 Kluyvera ascorbata ATCC 33433
GCAGAACGGGCCGCCGCCACCGTTCAACCTGAAAACCTGCTGCAGAATGCCAACAACCTGGATGACCTGACAGACAAGCCAGCAGCGCGCCAGAATCTGGATGTGTTCTCGAGAGAAGAAATCGCTGACATGCTGCCTGGCTATCTGGGCCAGATTGACTGGCAGGAAATGCGCACCGCGCTGGAGCCAGGCACAGCGCCACGCGACGGGCAGGAAGTTGACCAGACCGGTATCTTTGCGGATCTGTATGCAAAAGCGGTCGCCGGTAAGCTGCCTACATGCACCGAAGCAGAATGGCAGGCGGATCCGCTTAATCGCGGTTGTTATGTACTGGAGTCCTCGCCGGGGAAAATGCGCCTGCCGGATGATAACGGCGTTCAGCCAGGGTCTTTAAAGATTCCGGTTAAAGTCGGTGATAGTGGCGATGCGGCAAACAGCGGAAAGATGGGCACTTCTGAATTGCCGAATATCAAAGGGACTGTATACAGAAATATGAGCACAGCGGCGGCAATCAGAAATGATGGCGTGGTTGATGGTGCTTTTAAACTCGGTGACAGAGAAGGAACTAGCCCTCCGGCTAACGTATTAAGCGCTGGTGCAGCCACTACAGGCGTTCCATTACTGTTTGAAGCCGGGTTGTCCAATGAGATGTATAAGGATGGTGTAACGGAAGTTCGTCCTAACCGCCACATGGGGTGCTGGACAGTTCGCTACGCCGCTAAAGCAACAAATGGTGGCAGCATTGACGCTCTTGCACTGGCTACGCAGATAGCGGCTGGTGATGCCGAACTGTTGGCAAAAATTATCGCCACCAATTCTCGTATCGATTTTGCTGTCATCGCTCTTGATGGCACCCCTGCAATGAATACAGGGCAACTAATTGAAAATCCTTTTGGGAATAACACGCCGGTATTCTGTGATGTACAGGCATTCCGTGCTGATACGCAAAAATGGGTAACACTGCAATGGCAGTATTTTAGTAGCACTAACATTGCAGGTGCTAGGTGCATTTATTCGGAAGGTGAGGGATTAATCTTTCGAATTGCACAGCATCGACTCATGGATACATCAGTAGTCAGCGGGTATACCAACGGTCCAACGCCGGTGGTTGTTACCTATGCAACACCTTCCCCAATCCGTATTTTTGTATGGAAAATCACAGCATGAAGACTATCTATGTAAGCCAGAAAAACAACCGCGACTGGAGCACCAGCGCATCGGCGTTCGGCGGCCTGAATTACCCGGCAATCGTTGCGGATGGTTTTGCCGGGGGGGCAATGACATACAACCGCTTCACTGGTGAGTGGGTTGTTGATGCGCCATATATCAGAACTCATGCTGATGATGTGGCTGATTCTGTAGCGTTGCGTGAGCAGTTGAAGGAAGAAGCTAACCGGATCATGGCCGGATGGGTTCTGGACCTACAATTGGGTGACATTACTGATGATGACCTGGCTAAGCTGAAGTTGTGGCGGGCGTATGTGAAGAAACTTGATGCGCTAGATCTGGACGCGGCACCGGAAATTGAGTGGCCGCCGCGTCCGGAAAATTAACGCCACAGCGCTTTACTCTGCCGAACCGCCATCATAATGGCTTTCCCCATGCTTTCGCACTGAGGGAAACCAGGTGATATCCACCGCGAGTTGATAAACGCCAATATGCTGAATCGGTCATAGTCGAAAAGTAATTTTTGAGGCAATGGTGGAACGTATATCTGAAAGCGACCCACCATTTGACATAGGGGTGAAATGTAACTAATCGATGTAATATATGTTATAAGTCATTGCGGATTTAGAACAAAAAAGTAGCAGCCTGGAAAATGAGCCAATTCACCATCAAAGAAATAGCGCTAATATCCCATAAGCTAAAAGATATCAGTGATACATGGTCAGATTTATGGGTTTTTCTTTGCCTGGTGCCACTTAGTGTTGGCCAGGTTATCAATCTCAAGCATAGAAACTTTGACGGAAAATATCTGAATCTCGAAAAGGGGGCGAGATTTAAGAGTGTTCAGGTAGAGGCTCCCCCTCTGATTTGCGAGCTCATACAGAGACGCAGAGAAAAATATCCCGATGATATTTATATTTTTCAGAGCCACTCTAACAGGGTCAAGTATCAGGGTAAGCCTGTAACCGTTATTGCGTTTAACCGGGCGTTGAAAGTAGCAGCAAAAGGCGTTACGGATGTGGTAGTGACCAGCAAATGTGCTCGGGGGTAAGTTGCAGCAACCTGTGGTATGCAAGCGCAGGTTGCTGCGGGCCAGGTGTTCATGCCATGGCACTGGAAAGAGTGTATAGGGTAAATATCCATTTCAGCAAACAGCCTGAGAATATCCGCTTTAAAATCCCCTCCAATGTAAACGAAGGTAATAGGTGTAACGGCATCTGTTAATCATCGGATCGCATGCTGACGATTGACGCGCTACAGTGTAAGATGCACGCCAATGCACGGACAGGTAGGTTTTCCAATGTGTCCACCGATGTGTCCATTAAATAAAAAACGAGACGCAACAGGGTTAAAAAATCCTTATTTATGAAGAACATACGTAACTTTTCAATCATTGCACATATCGACCACGGTAAATCGACGCTGTCTGACCGCATTATTCAGATTTGTGGTGGCCTTTCCGACCGCGAAATGGAAGCCCAGGTTCTGGATTCAATGGATCTGGAACGCGAACGTGGCATTACCATCAAAGCGCAGAGCGTGACGCTGGACTTTAAATCAGCCGACGGGGAAACCTATCAGCTGAACTTTATCGACACCCCAGGCCACGTCGACTTCTCCTATGAAGTTTCCCGTTCCCTCGCGGCCTGTGAAGGCGCGCTGCTGGTGGTTGACGCCGGGCAGGGCGTAGAAGCGCAGACGCTGGCGAACTGCTACACCGCCATGGAAATGGATCTGGAAGTGGTTCCGGTTCTGAATAAAATCGACCTGCCAGCCGCCGATCCAGAGCGCGTAGCGGAAGAGATTGAAGATATCGTCGGCATCGACGCCACCGACGCGGTACGCTGCTCGGCGAAAACCGGCGTGGGCGTGACCGACGTGCTGGAGCGTCTGGTGCGCGATATTCCACCGCCGGAAGGTGACCCGGAAGGCCCGCTGCAGGCGCTGATTATCGACTCCTGGTTCGATAACTACCTGGGCGTGGTATCGCTGGTGCGTATTAAAAACGGCACCATGCGTAAAGGCGACAAAATTAAGGTGATGAGTACCGGTCAGGTCTACAACGCAGACCGTCTGGGTATCTTCACGCCGAAACAGGTTGACCGTACCGAGCTGAAATGCGGCGAGGTAGGTTGGCTGGTTTGTGCAATCAAAGACATCCTGGGCGCGCCGGTAGGGGATACCTTAACGACATCGCGTAACCCAGCGGATAAAGCGCTGCCGGGCTTTAAAAAGGTGAAACCTCAGGTTTACGCCGGCCTGTTCCCGGTCAGCTCTGACGATTACGAAAACTTCCGTGATGCGCTCGGCAAGCTGAGCCTGAACGATGCTTCCCTGTTCTATGAGCCAGAAAGCTCTACGGCGCTGGGCTTCGGCTTCCGCTGCGGCTTCCTCGGCCTGCTGCACATGGAAATCATTCAGGAACGTCTGGAACGTGAATACGATCTGGATCTGATCACCACCGCGCCTACCGTAGTGTATGAAGTGGAAACCACGGGCAAAGAAACTATCTACGTTGATAGCCCTTCCAAGCTGCCGCCGCTGAATAACATCTATGAACTGCGTGAGCCAATCGCGGAATGTCACATGCTGCTGCCGCAGGCTTACCTCGGCAACGTGATTACGCTGTGTATTGAGAAGCGTGGCGTGCAGACCAACATGGTTTACCACGGTAACCAGGTCGCGCTGACCTATGAAATCCCAATGGCGGAAGTGGTACTCGACTTCTTCGACCGTCTGAAGTCTACCTCCCGTGGCTATGCGTCGCTGGACTACAACTTCAAACGCTTCCAGGCGTCTGACATGGTTCGCGTTGATGTTCTTATCAACAACGAGCGCGTCGATGCACTGGCGCTGATCACGCACCGCGATAACTCTCAGAGCCGTGGCCGTGAACTGGTTGAGAAGATGAAAGATCTGATCCCGCGTCAGCAGTTTGATATCGCGATTCAGGCGGCCATCGGCACGCACATTATCGCGCGTTCAACCGTTAAGCAGCTGCGTAAAAACGTTCTGGCGAAATGCTACGGTGGCGATATCAGCCGTAAGAAAAAGCTGCTGCAAAAACAGAAAGAGGGTAAAAAGCGAATGAAGCAGATCGGTAACGTCGAACTGCCGCAGGAAGCCTTCCTCGCCATTCTGCATGTCGGTAAAGACAATAAATAATCTCTAAGGAGTTGGCATGGCGAACATGTTTGCCCTGATTCTGGTGATTGCCACACTGGTAACGGGCCTTTTGTGGTGCGTTGATAAGTTTATCTTCGCGCCCAAGCGTCGGGAACGTCAGGCAGCAGCACAGGTTGCCACTGGCGAAGCGCTGGATAAAAAGACGCTGAAGAAAGTTGGCCCGAAACCGGGCTGGCTGGAAACCGGCGCGTCGGTCTTCCCGGTGCTGGCCATCGTGTTGATCGTGCGTTCATTTATCTATGAACCGTTCCAGATCCCGTCTGGTTCGATGATGCCAACGCTGCTGATTGGTGACTTTATCCTGGTGGAGAAATTCGCCTACGGGATTAAAGATCCTATCTACCAGAAGACGCTGATTGAAACCGGTCATCCGAAACGTGGCGACATTGTGGTGTTCAAATACCCGGAAGATCCGCGCCTTGATTACATCAAGCGTGCCGTGGGTCTGCCTGGGGATAAAGTCACCTACGATCCGATCGCCAAGCAGGTCACCATTCAGCCAGGATGCAGCTCCGGTCAGGCGTGCGGCAGCGCGCTGCCGGTGACCTACTCCAACGTTGAACCGAGCGATTTCGTCCAGACCTTCTCCCGCAGCAACGGCGGCGAAGCGACCAGCGGCTTCTTTGAGATGCCGCAGGGCGAAAGCAAAGCGGATGGCGTACGCCTGACGCAGCGCCAGGAAACGCTGGGCGATGTGAATCACCGTATCCTGACCGTGCCAATCGCGCAGGATCAGGTCGGCATGTATTACCGCCAGTCCGGTTTGCCGCTGGCAACCTGGATAGTGCCACCGGGCCACTACTTCATGATGGGTGACAACCGCGATAACAGCGCGGACAGCCGTTACTGGGGCTTTGTGCCGGAAGCGAACCTGGTGGGTAAAGCGACCGCCATCTGGATGAGCTTTGAAAAACAAGAGGGTCAATGGCCAACCGGCGTGCGTTTAAGCCGCATCGGTGGGATCCATTAATTCTTAGCCTGACTTCACGCGGTGGCTGAATAGTCGCCGCGTGAATTATTTCGTGTTTTAATCCATTCAAACTAACGACATCCCTTGTCGTTGCGTATAGAATATCCCCCCGAAGTTTCGGATGTCTCTTATCAGGGACACGGCACACGAAACCGCATTGGTTTCCTTCAGGTCTGTTTCGTGTGCTGCATTTTTGACGCATTTATTTATTTGGTATCGCATGAACCCCATCGTAATTAATCGGCTTCAACGAAAGCTGGGCTACACTTTTGTTCATCAGGAACTGTTGCAACAGGCATTAACGCACCGCAGTGCCAGCAGCAAGCACAACGAACGCTTAGAGTTTTTGGGCGATTCAATTTTAAGCTATGTGATCGCGAACGCGCTCTATCACCGCTTCCCACGCGTGGATGAAGGCGATATGAGTCGTATGCGTGCGACGCTGGTTCGCGGCAATACGCTGGCGGAAATCGCTCGTGAATTTGAGCTGGGCGAATGCCTGCGCTTAGGGCCGGGTGAGCTGAAAAGCGGCGGCTTCCGTCGGGAATCTATTCTGGCGGATACGGTTGAAGCGTTAATTGGCGGGGTGTTCCTCGACAGTGATATTCAAACCGTTGAACAACTGATCCTCTCCTGGTACCAGACACGTCTGGACGAAATCAGCCCAGGTGATAAACAAAAAGATCCAAAAACACGCTTGCAGGAGTATCTGCAAGGCCGTCACCTGCCGCTGCCGTCTTATCTGGTGGTTCAGGTGCGCGGGGAAGCACACGATCAAGAATTTACTATCCACTGCCAGGTTAGCGGCCTGAGTGAACCGGTGGTCGGCACAGGTTCCAGTCGTCGCAAGGCGGAACAGGCTGCCGCCGAACAGGCGTTGAAAAAGCTGGAGCTGGAATGAGCGAAGAAAAAACTTACTGCGGATTTGTTGCCATCGTCGGTCGTCCGAACGTTGGCAAATCCACGCTGCTGAACGAACTGCTGGGGCAGAAGATCTCCATCACGTCTCGTAAAGCGCAAACCACGCGTCACCGTATTGTCGGTATTCATACCGAAGGTGCGTACCAGGCTATCTACGTTGATACCCCGGGTCTGCACATGGAAGAGAAGCGTGCAATCAACCGTCTGATGAACAAAGCGGCGAGCAGCTCTATCGGTGACGTTGAGCTGATCATTTTCGTGGTTGAAGGTACCCGCTGGACGCCTGACGACGAGATGGTGCTGAACAAACTGCGCGGCGGTAAAGCGCCGGTGATTCTGGCAGTGAACAAAGTCGATAACGTGCAGGAGAAAGCGGATCTGCTGCCGCACCTGCAGTTCCTCGGCAGCCAGATGGACTTCCTCGATATCGTACCGATGTCTGCAGAGACCGGTCTGAATGTGGACACCATCGCTGGTATCGTGCGTAAGCACCTGCCGGAAGCTATTCACCACTTCCCGGAAGACTACATCACTGACCGTTCACAGCGCTTTATGGCCTCTGAAATCATCCGTGAAAAACTGATGCGTTTCCTGGGGGCAGAACTGCCTTATTCAGTCACCGTTGAAATCGAACGCTTCGTCTCTAACGAGCGCGGCGGATACGACGTTAACGGCCTGATTCTGGTTGAGCGTGAAGGGCAGAAGAAGATGGTTATTGGTAACAAAGGTTCCAAGATTAAAACCATCGGTATCGAAGCCCGTAAGGACATGCAGGAGATGTTCGAAGCGCCTGTTCACCTTGAGCTGTGGGTGAAAGTGAAATCTGGCTGGGCCGACGACGAACGCGCACTGCGCAGTCTCGGTTATACCGACGATCTCTGAGAATAACCCCCGATGGAAGGCTGGCAGCGCGCATTTGTCCTGCATAGTCGTCCCTGGAGCGAAACCAGTCTAATACTGGACGTCTTCACGGAAGAGTCGGGTCGCGTGCGCCTTGTGGCTAAAGGCGCACGTTCCAAACGTTCCAACCTTAAAGGTGCGCTTCAGCCCTTTACCCCCTTATTAGTTCGCTTTGGCGGGCGCGGCGAAGTCAAAACGCTGCGTAGCGCGGAAGCCGTCTCTCTTGCACTTCCCTTAAGCGGCATCACGCTTTACAGCGGCCTGTACGTCAACGAGCTGCTCTCCCGCGTGCTGGAGCACGAAACCCGCTTCTCTGAACTCTTCTTCGATTACCTGTATTGCATCCAGGCGCTGGCCGGTGCGACGGGCTCGCCAGAACCCGCGCTGCGCCGCTTTGAGTTAGCGCTGCTGGGGCATCTGGGCTATGGCGTCGATTTTCTGCACTGTGCCGGGAGCGGCGATGAGGTCGATGACACCATGACCTACCGCTACCGTGAAGAAAAAGGTTTTATCGCGAGCGTGGTTATCGACAACAACACCTTTACCGGGCGCCATTTGAAGGCGCTGGAGAGCCGCGAATTTCCTGATGTGGACTCGCTGCGCGCCGCGAAACGCTTTACCCGTATGGCACTGAAGCCGTATCTTGGTGGCAAACCGCTTAAGAGCCGCGAGCTATTTCGCCAGTTTGTCCCCAAGCGGTAACCCTGATTGCACTCATCCCGTTTTTCCCTCGCCCTGTGGGCGGGTTGCTGGGGTGAGGGGAAATGAACGTTAAAAATAAAGACACGAGGATTGTCATGGCTGAATTACTGTTAGGCGTCAATATTGACCACATTGCCACCCTGCGTAACGCGCGCGGCACCGCCTATCCCGATCCGGTTCAGGCGGCATTTATCGCCGAGCAGGCCGGTGCAGATGGCATCACCGTGCATTTACGTGAAGATCGTCGCCACATCACCGACCGCGACGTGCGCATTCTGCGTCAGACGCTGGACACCCGCATGAACCTGGAGATGGCCGTTACCGAAGAGATGCTGACCATCGCCTGCGAAACCAAACCGCATTTCTGCTGCCTGGTGCCGGAAAAACGTCAGGAAGTGACCACCGAAGGCGGTCTGGACGTTGCCGGTCAGCTCGACAAAATGCGCGATGCCTGCAAACGCCTGGCCGACGCCGGTATTCTGGTGTCGCTGTTTATCGATGCCGATAACGCACAAATTAAAGCCGCTGCCGACGTTGGCGCGCCGTATATCGAAATCCATACCGGCTGCTATGCCGATGCCACCACCGATGCGGAACAGGCTAAAGAGCTTGAGCGCATTGCGAAAGCGGCGACCTATGCAGCCAGCCTGGGGCTGAAGGTGAATGCGGGTCACGGCCTGACCTACCACAACGTTAAAGCCGTTGCTGCGCTGCCGGAAATGCACGAACTGAATATCGGCCATGCGATTATTGGTCGTGCGGTAATGACCGGCCTGAAAGAGGCGGTTGCCGAGATGAAACGCCTGATGCTGGAAGCGCGCGCGTAATGGCGATTCTGGGGCTCGGTACCGATATCGTCGAAATCGCCCGTATTGAAGGGGTCATTGCCCGTAGCGGCGATCGCCTTGCACGCCGCGTGCTCAGCGATAACGAATGGGCCATCTGGGAGACGCACCAGCAGCCGGTGCGTTTTCTGGCGAAGCGCTTTGCAGTCAAAGAAGCGGCCTCAAAAGCGCTGGGTACCGGTATTCGTAACGGCCTGGCGTTTAACCAGTTTGAAGTTTACAACGATGAGATGGGTAAACCGAAGCTGCGGTTATGGGGTGAGGCAAAGCTGCTGGCAGAGCGAATGGGCGTGGCGCATATGCATGTGACGCTCGCCGATGAGCGTCACTACGCCTGCGCAACGGTGATTATCGAAAGCTAGATCTTGTCCGCGTGATGCATCTGGACGAATTTATCCCACAGCTGCTCTTCGCTTTCTGCATGTGCCGGATCCTTGAGAATGGTATTTGGGATCGGGCACACTTTCTGACAGGTTGGCGTGTCGTAATGGCCAATGCACTCGGTGCAGCGATCGCTGTTGATCTCATAGATGCTATCACCCATCGAAATCGCCTCGTTCGGGCATTCCGGTTCGCACATATCGCAGTTGATACATTTTTTGGTGATTAACAGCGCCATCAGGACATTCTCAGAAACGAAATAAACAGGGCGCGCATTATACGCTCATTTTCCGCCTAGGCCATACCTTTTCTGTGGTAATAGCACCGGCGATCAAACCAGCTTTTTCACCAGCGCTTCGCTATGGCGAATACGCTCCGGCGCGTTTTCCAGGTCCTGCTGTACCAGTCCCATAAACAGCAGGTCGGTCAGCATCATCTGCGCGCTGGTCGAAGAGATAGCCGCGCTGCGGGTGGCTTGCTCTTCGGCAATGGTATACAGACAGTGTGTCGCACGCTGCTGAAGGGCATTGGGCGAAAAGCCGGTGATAGCCACCACCTTGCCACCGACACGCAGCATCTCATCGGCGGCGAGATTAATTTCACGACGCGCACCGGAGTAAGAGATAGCCAGCAGCAAATCATCCTGAGTCATCGCCTGAACGGTAGCCAGCAGGGCGTGCATATCCTGCTCGGAAACGGCGTTCAGACCGATTTTCATCAGCTTCCAGCTAAAGTTACGCGCAACCAGGCCGGAGGCGCCGATCCCCGTCAGGACAATGCGACGCGCGTTGCGCAGCAGATTGACTGTCTCCAGCAGCTTGTCTTCAGTGTTGACATCGAGCGAAGCGTGCATCGCCGCCACGTTGTCTTTAATCAGTTTCTCACCGACGAGACGCAGGGGGTCATCACCGCAGATCTGGTTATGAACCGGCACGGAATGCGGATTCGCGTTGCTGGCGAGGGCTTCGCTCAGTGCGAGTTTAAGCGCGGGAAAGCCTTTAAAGCCGAGCTTCTGGGCGAACTTCACCACGCTAGATTGGCTGACGCCAGACTGGCTGGCGAGCTGCTGCGAGCTTAAATGCCGCGCTAAATCAGGCTGCGCCAGAATAAAATCGGCGAGCTTTCTATCGCTTTGCGCCAGCTGGGGATAACGCTGACGAATACTGAGTAAACAATTCATAATAACCTCACGGGCACAATGAGCACGACGTGCCAGGCCACCATTCTGCTCGTTTGCAAGAATTTTGTATTCTATTATAACGGAATATATCGAATTAAATGTGCTATGTGTTTGTAAAAACGTCGCTATTTTTATCAAACGCGCCCGGTGGCGAAAGTCAGAGGGTTCTCTGATAGTCTGTAATCTGGAACGTCAGGAACTGACAGGAGTTGCATTTGGCTAATCACGTTCGCCGCGTGGTGTTTTTTGACCTTGATGGCACGCTGCACCAGCAGGATCTGTTCGGTGCTTTTTTACGATATCTGCTGCGCCGATTACCGCTGAATACGCTGCTGGTGCTCCCTTTGCTGCCGATTATTGGCGCGGCGATGCTGGTGAAAGGCCGCGCGGCGCGCTGGCCGGTGAGCGTGTTGCTGTGGGCATGCACTTTCGGCCGTCGTGAGACCACGCTAAAGGCGCTGGAGGCCAGCTTTATCGTCAGGTTTCGCGCTGCCGTCACGCCTTTTCCCGCGGTTCAGCAGCGGCTGGATAGCTACCTCCAGCATCAGGATGTCGACGTCTGGCTTATCACCGGCTCCCCCCAAACGCTGGTAGAGCGCGCATATGTGGATGCGCGTTGGATGACGCAGGTGAACCTGATTGGCAGCCAGATGCGTCGGGCCTTCGGCGGCCGAGTGTTATCGGTACGCTGTCTGGGGCATGAAAAAGTGGTGCAGCTTGAACAGCGCCTCGGCGCGCCGCTGCGTTTATACAGCGGCTACAGCGACAGCAAGCAGGATAACCCGCTACTCTTTTTCTGCGAGCATCGCTGGCGGGTGACTTCTCACGGCGAGCTGGAGCAACTGGAATAGTCAGCGCTGCGCTTTGGCGGAATTTGTGTATAATGCGCCGCGTTTTATCATCTGGAGTCCCCACGTTGTCCGACATTGAACTGAATCATGAATACTGGATGCGCCATGCGCTTGTGCTTGCCCAACGAGCCTGGGACGAGGGGGAAGTACCGGTGGGGGCTGTGCTGGTGCATAACAATCAGGTGATAGGTGAAGGGTGGAACCGCCCGATTGGCCGTCATGATCCTACTGCGCATGCGGAAATCATGGCGCTGCGCCAGGGAGGACTGGTGCTGCAAAACTACCGTCTGATTGATACTACGCTGTATGTGACGCTGGAACCCTGCGTGATGTGTGCCGGTGCGATGGTGCATGGGCGTATCGGTAATCTGGTCTTCGGCGCGCGTGATGCCAAAACCGGCGCGGCAGGGTCGTTAATCGACGTGCTGCATCATCCGGGAATGAACCACCGGGTAGAGATAACCGAAGGGGTGCTGGCTGAGGAATGCTCAGCGATGCTTAGCGACTTCTTCCGCCATCGTCGCCAACAGCAAAAGGCGCTCAGGCAGGCGGAGAAGGGCAGCTAGTTTTTCGAGGTGAAGCGTAGCAGCGGTGAATCGCTGTTATTGCGATCGCCCCGGCGCAGGAACGAAAAAATGCCCGTGTCGTTTTCGCTGTGCTGTAACTCATGTGGCGATACCGCCGGATAGGCTTCCGCTATCGCCATCTCTTCCGTCGCTTTCTTCTCTTTTTCCTGCAAATAGCCCACCAGGCTTATCTGGTACTTACGGATGTTTTCCACATAGGCATAGGCCTCGTGCCCGCGGGCGTAGCCGTAGGTGAGCTTGCTGTACCAGGGTTTCTGGCTGAGCAGCGGAAGCCGCTGTTTGACGTCGGCCCAGCTATCCGGATTGCCTTTCTGCTTCGCCGTCAGCGCGCGGGCATCGAGCATATGCGCATAGCCCATGTTATAAGCCGCCAGCGCAAACCAGATTTTTTCATCCTGCGGCACGCTGTCCGGCACTTTGCTCATCATATCCTGTAGATAGCGCATCCCGCCGCTGATGCTCTGCTCGGCATCGGTACGGTCGCTCAGTCCAAGACTCTGCGCGGTATTTTTGGTCAGCATCATCAGGCCGCGCACGCCGGTAGGAGAGGTGGCAAGCGGGTCCCAATGTGATTCCTGGTAGGAGATGGCGGCGAGCAGCTTCCAGTCGATTTCGCTCGCGTACTTCTCAAATAGCGGCTGCAGGTCTGGCAGTACGCTATCGACCGCGCGCAGGAACGAGCGGGTATCGACATAGTCGAAATCGTCGCCGTGGCCGAGGTACTTCTCTTCCAGGCGGGCAAGGGTGCCGTCTTCATTAATATTGTTGAAGAAGTCGAGCATCGCCGCGGAGAGCGTGTTGTCGTCATCTTGCAGGCTAAACCAGGTGACTGGCTGTTCGTCGGTGACGTCAAGGGCCACCGCGAGCTCCGGATGTACGCGCTGGAACAGGCCGATAGCCACGGAGTCGGCGATGGTGTAGTCGAGCTTACCGTCGATAACCGCCTGCATCAGATCGGCTGAACTGCGTTTTTCATCAACGGTCCAGGAGAGGTCCGGATATTTCTGTGCCTGCAAATTTTGCAGGTCGCTGATGACCACCTGACCTGGGGCAATGGTCAACTGGTCGGCGGTTACGTTGCTAAGATTTTTCGGCCGCGTGCTGCCAACGCGGTAAACCAGCTGCTGGGAAACCGAATAGTATGTCGGCCCCGCCTGGTAGCTTTTGATGCGCTCGCTGTTATAGACCAGACCGGCGGCCAGCATATCGGCATCGCCATGGTCCAGGTCGTCAAATAGCTGGCTGATGTTTTGTCGCACCGTGACTTTCAGCTTCACGCCCAGGTAGTCGGCAAACTGCTGGGCAAGCTCATAATCAAGCCCGTAGTCTTTATCATTGACGGTGGTGTAGGTCAGCGGGGACTGCACGGTACTGACGCGCAGCTCCCCCCGCTCTTTAATCGCGGCGATACGATTCTCTGGTTTGCCAAACCAGGGAATAGAGGGCCAAAGCGCCGCCGCGAGCAGCAGCGTAACCAGGCCAATGAGCAGGTAATTAATCTTTAACTTTTTCAAATAGTTAATTCACTGCGTTGCCAGAAAAGTAACCTGATAATCTAAAGTGTTGTTCCAGAATGAGCGGCATTTTGCTTAACATTGCGCCAGTTGGCAACTTATTCGAGAGATACGTCACATCTATTGATAAAGAAAAGAGATGCGTTTATTTCGACGCAAACGGTTTCGTCGGGGCGCAGGATTCTCTATAATAGCGCCCGTTCTCCCCCATTGCGCACACTGAAAGCTGAGAAGACGAGAGACTTATGATGGAAATTCTGCGTGGTTCGCCTGCACTGTCTGCATTTCGTATTAACAAACTGCTGACGCGGTTTCAGGCAGCCAACCTCCCGGTAAGCAATATTTACGCCGAGTATGTCCATTTTGCTGACCTGGACGCGCCGCTTAATAAAGAAGAGCGAGCGCGACTTGAGCGACTGTTGCAGTATGGCCCAAGCCTCAATAGCCATAACCCAACCGGTAAACTGCTGCTCGTCACCCCTCGCCCTGGCACCATCTCCCCCTGGTCTTCAAAAGCTACCGATATCGCCCACAACTGCGGCTTAGCGCAGGTTCTGCGTCTGGAACGCGGCGTGGCGTACTACATTGACGCTGCCAGCCTGACCGTTGAGCAGGTGAGCGCGGTGGCGGCCGAACTGCACGACCGCATGATGGAGAGCGTATTTGACTCGCTGCAGGACGCCGAAAAACTGTTTGCCCATCACCAGCCGGCACCGGTTGCCAGCGTGGATCTGCTGGGGCAGGGTCGTCAGGCGCTGATTGATGCCAACATTCGTCTGGGCCTGGCGCTGGCAGACGACGAAATTGACTACCTGCAGGATGCGTTCACCAAGCTGGGTCGCAACCCGAACGACATCGAGCTCTACATGTTCGCCCAGGCGAACTCAGAGCATTGTCGTCACAAGATTTTTAACGCCGATTGGATTATCGACGGTAAACAGCAGCCGAAGTCGCTGTTTAAGATGATCAAAAACACCTTTGAAACCACGCCGGATCACGTGCTGTCTGCCTATAAAGACAACGCCGCGGTGATGGAAGGCTCTGAAGTCGGCCGCTACTTTGCCGACCACAAAACCGGACGCTACGATTTCCATCAGGAGCCTGCGCATATCCTGATGAAGGTAGAAACCCATAACCACCCGACGGCTATCTCTCCATGGCCGGGCGCGGCAACCGGCTCTGGCGGGGAAATCCGTGATGAAGGTGCAACCGGTCGCGGCGCGAAGCCAAAAGCGGGGCTGGTGGGCTTCTCCGTTTCCAACCTGCGTATTCCTGGTTTTGAACAGCCGTGGGAAGAAGATTTCGGCAAACCGGATCGTATTGTTACCGCGCTGGATATCATGACCGACGGCCCGCTGGGCGGCGCAGCGTTTAACAACGAATTTGGTCGTCCGGCGCTGACCGGCTACTTCCGTACCTACGAAGAAAAAGTGAACAGCCACAACGGCGAAGAGCTGCGCGGTTATCACAAGCCGATCATGCTGGCGGGTGGGATCGGCAACATCCGCGCCGATCACGTACAGAAAGGTGAGATCGTGGTAGGCGCGAAGCTGATCGTGCTCGGTGGCCCGGCGATGAACATCGGCTTGGGCGGCGGTGCAGCCTCTTCAATGGCTTCCGGCCAGTCTGACGCCGATCTCGACTTCGCTTCCGTACAGCGCGACAACCCGGAAATGGAACGCCGCTGCCAGGAAGTTATCGATCGCTGCTGGCAGCTGGGCGATGCCAACCCGATTCTGTTTATCCACGACGTGGGCGCGGGCGGCCTGTCTAACGCTATGCCGGAACTGGTGAGCGACGGCGGACGCGGCGGTAAATTCCAGCTGCGCGACATCCTGAGCGATGAGCCGGGCATGAGCCCGCTGGAAATCTGGTGTAACGAATCCCAGGAACGCTACGTGCTGGCGGTAGCCGCTGACCAGCTTCCGCTGTTCGATGAGCTGTGTAAGCGTGAACGCGCGCCGTACGCGGTCATCGGTGAAGCCACCGAAGAGAAGCACCTGACGCTCAGTGACAGCCACTTCGACAATCAGCCAATCGACATGCCGCTCGACGTACTGCTCGGTAAAACGCCGAAAATGACCCGCGACGTGCAGACGCTGAAAGCGAAAGGCGAAGCGCTTGCGCGTGAACACATTACGCTTGCCGATGCGGTGAACCGCGTGCTGCACCTGCCAACCGTGGCGGAGAAAACCTTCCTCGTGACCATCGGCGACCGTACCGTCACCGGCATGGTTGCGCGCGACCAGATGGTCGGCCCGTGGCAGATCCCGGTAGCCAACTGCGCGGTGACCACCGCCAGCCTCGACAGCTACTACGGCGAAGCGATGTCTATCGGTGAGCGTGCGCCCGTTGCGCTGTTGGACTTCGCGGCTTCCGCCCGTCTGGCGGTAGGCGAAGCGCTGACTAACATCGCCGCGACCCAGATTGGCAACATCAAACACATTAAACTCTCGGCAAACTGGATGTCGGCGGCAGGTCACCCTGGCGAAGACGCCGGTCTGTACGAAGCGGTGAAAGCGATCGGCGAAGAGATGTGCCCACAGCTGGGGCTGACCATTCCGGTGGGGAAAGACTCCATGTCGATGAAAACCCGCTGGCAGGAAGGCAACGAGCAGCGCGAAATGACCTCGCCGCTGTCGCTGGTGATTTCCGCCTTTGCCCGCGTTGAAGATGTGCGTCACACCATCACGCCGCAGTTGGTCACCGAAGACAACGCCTTGCTGCTGATTGACCTTGGTAAGGGTCATAACGCGCTGGGTGCGACCGCGCTGGCGCAGGTTTACCGTCAACTGGGCGATAAACCGGCCGACGTGCGTGACGTCGCGCAGCTGAAAGGCTTCTACGAGGCGATTCAGTCGCTGGTCGCGCAGCGTAAGCTGCTGGCCTATCACGACCGTTCCGACGGCGGCCTGCTGGTGACGCTTGCCGAGATGGCCTTTGCCGGTCATTGCGGCGTGGAAGCCGACGTGGCAACTCTTGGCGACGATCGTCTGGCGGCGCTGTTCAACGAAGAGTTGGGCGCGGTGATTCAGGTTCGTGCCGTTGACCGTGAAGCGGTAGAAGCGATTCTGGCGGCCAACGGCCTGGCTGACTGCGTACACTTCCTCGGTAAAGCCGTTGAAGGCGACCGCTTCACCCTGACCGCCAACGGTCAGCCGGTATTCAGCGAAAGCCGCACTACGCTTCGTATGTGGTGGGCTGAAACCACCTGGCAGATGCAGCGTCTGCGTGATAACCCAGAGTGTGCCGACCAGGAACACGATGCGAAAGCGAACGATAACGACCCGGGCCTCAACGTGAAGCTCACCTTTGATATCGACGCTGACGTGGCGGCGCCTTACATTGCGACCGGCGCGCGTCCGAAAGTGGCGGTGCTGCGCGAGCAGGGCGTTAACTCCCACGTTGAGATGGCGGCTGCTTTCCACCGTGCGGGCTTTGATGCCATCGACGTACACATGAGCGACCTGCTGGCAGGACGTACCGGTCTGGCAGACTTCCAGGCGCTGGTGGCCTGCGGTGGCTTCTCCTACGGTGACGTACTCGGTGCTGGCGAGGGCTGGGCGAAATCCATCCTGTTCAACAACCGCGTACGCGATGAGTTTGCGACCTTCTTCCATCGCCCTCAGACGCTGGCGTTGGGCGTGTGTAACGGCTGTCAGATGATGTCTAACCTGCATGAGCTGATCCCAGGCAGCGACCTGTGGCCGCGCTTTGTGCGTAACCAGTCCGACCGTTTTGAAGCGCGCTTCAGCCTGGTGGAAGTGGCCAGCAGCCCATCGCTGCTGCTCGCTGGTATGGAAGGTTCCCGCATGCCAATCGCTGTTTCTCACGGTGAAGGCCATGTAGAAGTTCGCGACGGTGCGCATCTGGCACAGCTTGAAAGCAAAGGGCTGGTGGCACTGCGCTTCGTAGATAACTTCGGCAAAGTTACCGAAGCTTATCCGGCGAACCCGAACGGCTCGCCAAACGGGATCACCGCCGTGACCAACGAAAGCGGTCGCGTCACCATTATGATGCCGCACCCGGAGCGCGTGTTCCGTACGGTCTCCAACTCCTGGCACCCGGAAAACTGGGGCGAGGACAGCCCGTGGATGCGTATCTTCCGCAATGCGCGTAAGCAGCTTGGCTAAGACTAACGCTTAACGTATCAAGCCCCTCATGGTGAGGGGCTTTTTTGTTTCTGCGCTTTCCCGGCATCGCGTTTCTCGGCCGGGCTACATTCGAGGCGATGCGAGGGTGTCGGGAAACCCCGACATTGAGGGTATTGCGGTGTCGCCAAATGGAGACATTTAATTTAATGATTTATATATAGTTTTTAATAATCGATTTTTGGTGTTGCTAATTAGCGACAGAAAGCCTAAAAGCCGCTCAGCAGTGACCAATATGGTTATTGGTATATTTTCTATATTTATCATTATGTTAATTTATTGTTTTGTATTGTGGCACGCATCGTGCATAATATTAACCAGTGGCTCATTCACCTTCTTATGTCAGCCCCTTCGGGACGTGCTACATAAACTTCGAATGACGCACAACAAGGTGCCTGCCGTCCAGCAACTGATAATAGCGCTGCTTTATCAACCATCGGGCGAAACGTTGAGTTAGGCACCGCCTTATTCCATAACAAAGCCGGGCTTCTGCCCGGCTTTGTTATTTCTGGCCTTTCCCTCATCGATAACCTCAGTTAGCATTCCGTTACGTTGATTGACTGAGACATCTCTTTTGAAACGCCTCTCGCTTTCCCCACGATCGCTTCGCCAACTGGTGACGCTGGCTTTCCTGCTGATTCTGCTGCCGCTGCTGGTGCTTGCCTGGCAGGCATGGCAGAGCCTCAATATGCTCAGCGCGCAGGCCGAACAAACCAACCGCACCACGCTGATGGATGCCCGACGCAGCGAAGCGATGGCGAACGTCGCGCTGGATATGGAGCGCAGCTACCGCCAGTACTGTGTGCTGGATGACCCGACGCTGGCGAAGGTGTATCAGAGCCAGCGTAAGCGCTATAGCGACATGCTGGAGGCGCACGCAGGCGTGCTGCCGGACGACACGCTTTATCAGCGGCTGCGGCAGAATCTTCATGACCTGACGACGCTTCAGTGCACTAACAGCGGCCCGGAAAAGCAGGCGGTGGCGAAGCTTGAAGCCTTCTCCAGCGCCAACGGCGAGCTGGTGCAGGCGACGCGAACCGTGGTCTTCTCTCGTGGACAACAGCTACAGCAAGCGATTGCTGAACGCGGCCAGTTCTTTGGCTGGCAGGCGCTGGTGCTGTTCCTGGTCAGTCTGGCGATGGTGCTGTTGTTTACCCGTATGATAATCGGCCCGGTGAAGGGCATTGAGAGCATGATTAACCGGCTGGGCGAAGGGCAATCGCTGGACGGCGAAGTGATGTTCCGCGGCCCGCGCGAATTGCGCTCCGTTGGGCAGCGTATTATCTGGCTCAGCGACCGCCTCTCCTGGCTGGAGTCGCAGCGTCACCAGTTCCTGCGTCACCTCTCCCACGAACTGAAAACGCCGCTGGCCAGCATGCGCGAGGGCACCGAACTGTTAGCCGATCAGGTTGTCGGCCCGCTGACGGCGGAGCAAAAAGAGGTGGTGGATATTCTCGACAGCAGCAGCCGTAATCTGCAGACCCTGATTGAACAACTGCTGGACTACAACCGTAAACTCAGTGAAACCACCGTACGCATGGAGTACGTGGCGCTGGCACCGCTAGTGGAAATGGTGGTTTCCGCGCACAGTCTCCCGGCACGGGCTAAACTGATGCACACGCAGGTTGACCTACAGGCGCCAGCTTGCCTGGCTGAACCGACGCTTCTGATGAATGCGTTGGATAATCTCTACTCGAATGCGGTGCACTATGGCACTGAATCCGGTAACATTTATCTTCGTAGCCATCGGGATGGCGCGCGGATAGGCATAGACGTTATCAATACCGGTACGCCGATCCCGGACGGCGAAAAATTAATGATTTTCGAGCCTTTCTATCAGGGCAGCCATCAGCGCAAAGGTGCGGTGAAAGGAAGCGGCCTGGGGTTAAGCCTTGCGCGTGACTCCGTTCGGAAAATGCATGGAGAGCTTCAGCTTCTCGACACCCCGGACGGCAACGTCTGTTTTCGCATTGAGCTTCCCGTACCAGGGCTTGAAAAAACAATCACATGAATCAAAATCGAGTCACTATGCCCCAATTTTTAGCACGGACAAGTCGGATACCACGGCGGTGGTGCGGCGGGTTAATTGGACTCGCCTGCCTGATGCTTTCCGGGTGTAATAGCACGCTGACGCCGCACAGCCTTGGCAGCAGCGCCGAAAGCGGCGAACCGCGCCAGCAGGTCGCGGATTATCTGTCGACCAACTGTGACGATATCTGGTCGCTGGACGGCGACACCGCCGAGAACAACCCCCTTTACTGGCTGCGCGGCGTAGACTGCGCCAACCGTTTGTCGGCGGCGCGCGCACGTGCCGAAGCCAGCCCGCTGACAACGGACACCTGGCAGGGCGCGTTGAAGCGCGGCATCCTGCTGGCTAATGCTAAAATCACCCCGACCGAGCGTCGGCAGGTGGTCACGGCTATTGATAACCTCAGCCCGCAAATACCGGTCCGCATTCGCCCGCTGTACCAGCTCTGGCGCGATGGACAGGTATTACAGCTCTCGCTGTCTGATGAACGTCAGCGATACAGCAAACTACAGGAGACCAGCGACGGGCAGTTGGATGCGCTACGCCTGCAACAGCAGCAGCTACAGGGCGAACTGGATTTAACCACCCGCAAACTGCAAAACCTGACGGATATCGAACGCCAACTCTCCACCCGTAAACCGGGCGCAGATATGTCTCATGGCGCGGCAGCTGACGAGGATAAACATGACTAACCGTAAACCTGCGCACCTGCTGCTGGTGGATGATGACCCCGGCCTGCTGAAACTTCTCGGGATGCGTCTGACCAGCGAAGGCTATCGGGTCGTTACGGCAGAAAGCGGCCAGCAGGGGCTGCGTGTGCTGGCGAAAGAGCGTATCGACCTGGTGATTAGCGACCTGCGCATGGACGAGATGGACGGCCTGCAGCTGTTCAGTGAAATTCAGAAAGTGCAGCCGGGGATGCCGGTGATTATCCTGACCGCTCACGGTTCAATTCCTGAAGCGGTCTCAGCGACCCAGCAGGGCGTGTTCAGCTTCTTAACCAAACCGGTGGACAAAGACGCGCTGTATAAAGCTATCGATGAAGCGCTGGAGCGCACGTCACCGGCTAACGATGAACGGTGGCGCGAAGCGATTGTCACCCGCAGCCCGCTGATGCTACGCCTGCTTGAACAGGCGCAGATGGTGGCACAGTCGGACGTCAGCGTGCTGATTAACGGCCAGAGCGGCACCGGTAAAGAGATTCTGGCGCAGGCCATTCATAACGCCAGCCCGCGCCACGCCAAGCCGTTTGTGGCTATTAACTGCGGCGCGCTGCCGGAGCAGCTTCTGGAGTCTGAACTGTTCGGTCATGCGCGCGGCGCGTTTACCGGTGCGGTCAGCCACCGGGAAGGCCTGTTCCAGGCGGCGGAAGGCGGCACGCTGTTTCTTGATGAAATTGGCGATATGCCCGCGCCGCTGCAGGTGAAACTGCTGCGCGTATTGCAGGAGCGCAAGGTGCGCCCGCTCGGCAGCAACCGCGACCTCGATATCAACGTGCGCATTGTCTCCGCCACCCACCGGGATCTGCCGAAGGCGATGGCCCGCGGCGAGTTCCGTGAAGATCTCTTCTACCGCCTGAACGTGGTAAATCTCAAGATCCCAACCCTTGCCGAACGTACCGAAGATATTCCGCTGCTGGCAAACTACCTGCTGCGTCAGGCGGCGGATCGCCATAAGCCGTTCGTTCGCGCCTTTTCCACCGACGCGATGAAGCGTCTGATGGCAGCCAACTGGCCTGGCAACGTGCGCCAGTTGGTCAACGTGATTGAGCAGTGCGTGGCGCTGACCTCATCGCCGGTTATCAGCGACGCGTTGGTCGAACAGGCGCTGGAAGGGGAGAACACCGCGCTGCCCACCTTCGTGGAAGCGCGCAATCAGTTTGAACTCAACTACCTGCGCAAGCTGTTGCAAATTACCAAAGGTAACGTCACTCATGCGGCACGTATGGCCGGACGAAACCGTACGGAGTTCTACAAATTGCTCTCCCGACATGAACTGGATGCGAACGACTTTAAAGAGTAGCACCCGAAATACGTCTGATTTATGATACGGTGAGCAACCGGTTACGCGATAAAAACGACAGGAACACCATGAAAAAGATTGATGCGATTATTAAACCCTTCAAACTGGATGACGTACGTGAAGCGCTGGCGGAAGTTGGCATCACCGGGATGACGGTAACGGAAGTGAAAGGTTTTGGCCGTCAGAAGGGACACACCGAACTGTACCGCGGTGCGGAGTACATGGTGGACTTTCTGCCGAAGGTAAAAATTGAGATCGTGGTGACCGACGATATCGTCGATACCTGTGTGGATACCATTATTCGTACCGCGCAGACCGGTAAAATCGGCGACGGCAAAATCTTTGTCTTCGACGTGGCGCGCGTGATTCGTATCCGTACCGGCGAAGAAGACGACGCAGCAATCTAATCGAGGTGGGCCGGATGATGGCGTTAACGCCTTATCCGGCCCACTGCTTTACTCGTCGGCCTGCGCCAGCGGTACGCTGGACGAACCCAGCAGACGTTTCAACGCTACCAGCACCACAATCAACGCCACCACGCCCAGCGTCCATTCCCCCATCTGCGAGAAAAAGTGCCCATAGGCATCGATAGCCGTATCGCTAATTTGTGATTCGGTGGTTTTCTGCGCCACCACGCCCGCCAGCCAGTTGGCCACCGAGCCGGTTGCCAGCATGTAGATGCCGGTCAGCACGCCGGTTACGCCGGGCAGGTTCAGTCGCGTAATCTGCGCCATCGCCACCGGGTCAATAAACAGTTCGGCGAAGCCCATCAGCGCCAGTCCGGCGACCATCATGCCCATCGATGCCTGACCGTGCAGTTGAGCACCGTGCGCGTTCAATGCCAGCAGCATAAAGCCCGCGCCCATTAGCACCAGCCCGAACGCGAACTTCAGCCATACCCGCAGGGCGGAACTGATGCTGCTTTCCGGACGCGCAAGCCAGGCCAGCACCACGCCCGCCGTCATCACTGCCACGGCGTTGACCGACTGGAAGAGGGCGGTAGGCACCTCGAAACTCAGCCAGTGACGGTTAACAAAATGGTCGATGAACAGGCTAATAGAACTACCGCCCTGCTGGGCCAGTACCCAGAACAGCGTCCCGGTCAGCATCAACAGAATGATTTGCCATAGCGCGCGGCGATGTTCCGGGAAACGCAGCATAATGCGCGCGACGATAACCGTCGCGACCGCGCAGACCAGCGCCAGCAGATAGCCTGACCAGTCATTTTGCAGCAGCAGGGTGAAAAACAGCGGTGCGGCGCACAGCATCAGCACCAGCCAGCCCCAGGTCGGCAGGACGAACTTCACCGCCCGTAGCGCCGGTTGGTTAACCCCCTGCGTATGACGGAAGTGGCGATGGCCGCTTAAGAACACGATAAGGCCAATGAACATGCCGATGCCCGCCAGCGCGAAGCCGACGTGCCAGCCGTACCACTGCGCTGCCAGCCCGCAGGCGATAGGCGCGGCGATAGAGCCGATATTGCCAGCGGCGTAGAGCAGCGAGAAACCACCGTCACGGCGATGGTCGTCTGGTTCGTACATTTCACCCAGCAGGCAGCTGATGTTGGATTTAAACAGCCCGTAGCCGCAGATAATAATCGCCAGTGCGAGATAAAGGCTCCACGTGGAGTCCGATTCCACGCCGAGCACGATATGCCCGAGCGTCATCAGTAGCGCGCCTGCAATGACGGCGGTGCGGTTGCCGAGCAGGCGGTCGGCGAGCCAGCCGCCCAGAATAGGGGTCACATAGACCAAAGAGGCGTAGGCGCTGAAGAGGTCGATAGCGTGGCTATCGTTGAAGCCAAGCTGGTGGGTAAGATAAAGGATGAGCAGGGCACGCATGCCGTAAAAACTGAAATATTCCCAGATTTGAATCGCCACGATGTAGTAGATCGCGCGCGGTTGTGAGGGTGTTTTCATCTCGACTCCTTGCTGTGTGAATGCATGAAAAAGGGAAGTGGCAAGCCACTTCCCTTTGGTCTTTCTAATTATTTTTTAGCGTCTTTCAGCACTTTAACCGTGTAACGACCATCGGCTTGACGATACGCGCCGTGGATGTCGGTTTCAAAGCCTGGGTAATGCGCGCCGATTTCGCACAGCATCTGCAGGAACTCCAGCACCGGACGGCTCTCTTCGGTGATCATCTCACCTGGCATCACCAGCGGTACGCCTGGAGGATACGGCAGGATCATGTTGGCGTTGATGCGGCCAACCACTTCATCCAGGTACACCTCTTCCGTTTCGCCGTGCAGCTCTTTCTGGAACGCTTCGAACGGCGTGATTTCCATGGCTGGCAGCACTTCGAACGCGCGGAACATCAGATCCGGCAGGTTGTGGTGCTCAACCAGTTTATGGATGCTCTGCGCCAGCTCCTGGATACGCATGTTTTCATAGAATTCAGGCGCTTCCTGGTACAGCGAAGGCAGAATGTTTTTCACTCGCAGGTTCAGGTCAAAGGCGCGTTTGAACTCGGTCAGCGCGCGCAGCAGGCTCAGCGCTTTGGTTTTATCGATGCCGATGCTGAACAGGAACAGCAGGTTGTATGGGCCCGTTTTCTCAACGATGATGCCGCGTTCGTCGAGGTACTTAGCCACCAGGCTCGCCGGAATACCGAAGTCGTCCATGGTACCGTCTTTCTTCATGCCCGGAGTCAGGATAGTGACTTTGATCGGGTCGAGGTACATGTGTTCATTGTCGATATTTTTGAAGCCGTGCCATGCGCTGTCAGAACGCAGCGGCCAGCAGTCAGGGCCGTCGATGTGCTCAGGCTGCCAGACGTCGAAGAACCAGCCTTCGGACTCGCCTTTCAGACGTTTGATCTCTTTACGGAACTTGATAGCGCGTTCGATAGAACCGTTAATCAGACGCTTACCGGCATTGCCTTTCATCATCGCCGCGGCGGTTTCAGTGGATGCCACGATACCGTAATGCGGAGAGGTGGTGGTGTGCATCATGTAGGCTTCGTTGAAGGTCTCTTCGTTGATGTCGCCCTTCACGTGGATCATCGATGCCTGAGAGAACGCTGCCAGCAGTTTATGCGTGGATTGGGTCTCATAAATCACTTTGCCTTCAACACGGTCGCCGCTCATCCCGCATTTACCCGCATAGATTGGCGAGAAGTTGGTGTAAGGCACCCAGGCTGAGTCGAAGTGGATGGATTTCACATCCAGCGTCTTCTTGATGTAGTCGGTGTTGTACAGCAGGCCATCATAGGTGGAGTTGGTGATCACCGCGTGCACCGGCCAGGTGGCGTTTGGCGTAGCTTTCACGCGTTTTTCAATGGTAGCGCGCTGGAATTCGCTCTGCGGGATGCCGCCGAGAATACCGTAAGCGTTACGGGTCGGGCGGAAGTAGATCGGTGTGATGTTGCTCATCATCATCAGATGCGTCAGCGATTTATGGCAGTTACGGTCGATAAGCACCGTGCTGCCCGCCGGTGCGGAGTACATCCCGACGATTTTGTTCGCGGTTGACGTACCGTTAGTCACCATATAGCTACGTTCGGCGTTAAAGACGCGCGCGATATACTCTTCGGCTTCTTTGTGCGGGCCGGAATGGTCCAGCAGAGAACCCAGCTCGGAAACGGAGATAGAGATGTCAGATTTCATGGCGTTAGGGCCGAAGAAATCATGGAAGATGCTGCCTACCGGGCTTTTCTGGAAGGCGGTGCCGCCCATGTGGCCTGGCGTACAGAAGGTGTATTTGCCCTCACGCACGTATTTGAACAGCGCTTTGGTCAGCGGTGGCAGAATGGTATCGATGTATTCGTCGGTGCTCTGGCGGATTTTCGCCGCGATGTCTGCCGCTGCGCCCAGCGCATACTCGAAGAAGCGAACCTGCATGCGCAGATCGTTGAGGCTAACGTCCAGCGTGGAGTAGCTGTTGGCAAAAGCGTAAACCGGCATGTACTCGTTCAGCGCGCTAATCTCTTCGCACAGCTCAAGGTTGTACTTATCCCAGTCGAAAATCACGCCGCAAAGATTGGCATTATTTTCAATCAGCTTCAGCAGGTCTTCACGGTCATTTGGGTAAACGATGCGGAAGTTCAGGCCTTCCAGTGCACGATGAAGTTCACGAATAGGCTCTTCTTTAAAGTAGACGCCCATGTGGTTCATGATAGCAATAACGTTCATAGTCATAGTCATGTTTCCGGATAAAGAAGGCCCCTCCCGCAATGATGTTGCAGGTGAAGGAAGGAGCCTTAGAGAAATGAGGGGGAGCGATTAAAGCGCTTCAGCCGTTTTGTTTTCGTCGTCGCTATGCTGACGCTGGTGCATTTTGCGACCATAGAACATCAGGATGACCAGGCTGACGATAAAGGTGCCGGACAGTTCGAAGGAGCTTGCGCCCATCAGCGCGATGAAGCAGAACGCACAGCCCAGAACCGAACAGATAAGGCTCACGAAGTTGCGCACGTTGATGCCTTCGAAGCGAATCAGGTCAACGCAGGAGTAGAAGTAAGGCAGCATGGTCAGCAGTACGGCAATACCGGTCAGTTCGCCGAACAGGTCAGAGGCTTTACCGCCGCTGGAGTTCATCACAGTGATGATAATCATCAGACCGGTCATTTTCAGGGCCGCCAGCAGCAGGCCTTTCTTAGGAATGCCGTTTTTATCAAGCTCGCCATACACTTTCGGGAAGTTGCCGTCGTCGGCGGCACGCACGCCTGCCTGACCAACCAGCATCATCCAGGAGCCCAGAGAAGTCAGGCACGCGAAGGCGGTAAAGGCGGAAACCAGCGGTGCTGCCCAACCGCCCAGAATGGTAGAGGCGCTGACGGCAAACGGTGCACCGGAAGAGGCCATCACGGAAGCCGGGTACATACCGGAAATAACCTGAGTGGCGGCGATATAAACGATACCTGCCAGCGCGGTACCCAGCATGGTTGCCATCGGTACGGTACGTTTCGGGTTTTTCACCATGCCGGTGCTGACAGCGGCAGATTCCACGCCGACGAACGCCCACAGGCACAGCAGAATACTTTTGATAACCGCATGTGGATCGGTGGTGGTTGAGGTGTTCCAGTTTGCGTGGTAGGTCGCCATATCAAACCAGTGCCAGCCGACAACGGCGGTCAATACAACCGGAATCAACACCAGGAACAGGCCGATAGTGGTCAGACGGCTTACCCAGGTACCACCCAGCATGTTGATAAAGGTGAACAGCCACACGATGGCGATACACGCGATACCGGCAGGAATCGGGTTATTGAGAACTGGGAAGTAGGTAGATAAATAGGAGACCGCAGTAATACCGATGGCCAGGTTACCGATCCAGTTGGCGTGGTAATAAAGTACGCCGGTCTGGAAACCGAAAGCCGGAGATAATTCGCCAGCGTACGCAATTGGACCACCCTGCTGCGGGTTTTTTGTCGCCAGTCGGGCGTAAACGTAAGCCAGTGACATGGCACCAATAATAGAAATAACCCAGCCCCAAATAGCAATACCACCGATGCTGGCGAGGTTCGCAGGTAATAGTGCAATACCGCTCCCCATCATATTCCCGGCAACAACGCCGGTACAGGCAAATAGCCCGATCTTCTTGGCAGAACTCATGTTCGTTTCTCCTGAACAGTATTTTTAGGACCGGATCGCAGAATGAGTAATACCAAGTGACCCGACCAACTGACGGCAATTATTACTGAGCAGGCTAAGAGAAGTCCTAAAGTAAAAGTGAAATTAAAACAAACACAGAAAAGATGAGGTCTTTACCTTTTTCGCGTAACACATCAGGATAAAAACTTTATATCAGGAAAAGGTAAATGAAGACTAATTACAAATGGTTAGGTGGTGGTATCTTGCGGAGGTTGATGTTGCTGCAAAGTAACAATTAATACCTTGCGGCAACATCAATATTACATTAAGAAATTGATTATTTAACCAGAATAATCGAATAGTCTGGCTAACGATTACTCATTGATTAAAAATGTCTGCAAATAAGGGACTATTTTTTCTATCGACGTCTGGAATACGCCGTTTTGAATCCAATACAGCGTGTTCTCGCCAGGACGTAAATTGAATGCCGTAATATACGCATCTGCCGCCAGTCGACTCTCGCCTTTCATTTCATAAGCCTTACCGAGCAGCACGTAGTTTAGCCATGACATCTCCAGCGCAATGCTTTTATTGATGGCGTCATAAGCATTATCAACGTGGCCTTTACTTAAATAATCGATAGCTTTAATGCGATAAAGTACGGCGCTGTTTTGAATTTCCGGCATCTGCTCCACGCGCGTTAATTCTTCATTCAACGCTGCCAACTGCTGGTTATCAAAAGGCTGCTGAGATTGGCGTAATACATCCACCATTGTTTTTTGTGCGGAGGCGTACGAGAAACCAGGTGAAGATTTAATAATGCTGTCGAGCAGGGTGCTAGCCTTGTTTAACGACGGCGCATCGCCAATCGACACCAGCTGCAACGCCTGGTAAAACTGCGCCAACGACTGTGCTTCGGGCAGCTTAAGCCGCGTCAGCTGCTTCTGCATCTCTTCAGGCCACGGCTGTGCCAGGACGCTGGAGAGGCTATCGAAGAGATCGCTCTGGATGGAAACCAGGTTACTGTCGGTCACGAAGTAGCGTTTATCGAGCATCGTGGAAGCATCGGCGTTGTCGACCAGAAGGACGGACATAAAGCATTGCTGGGCGCGATAGTGGCGCTGGTTAACGAAGCTGATGGTCAGCGTCTTACCCGAACTGCTGGGTTCATTGACGTTATAGTTGGTTTTGTCATGAACCATAAAGGTTGAGTAAGTGTTCAGCGAGGTGGTAATCAACGTCCCGAGGCCGATGGCATAAGACTGCTGAGAAACCCAGTTATTACAGGAGGCTCCTGGCTCAAAGCGGACGTCAATATCACGCGGGTTAAGCAGCAGATGCGAACGCGTCACCTGTGGGTGCGGGCGGACTATGGTCAACAGGACCATAGCAATCAGCACGCCTAGCGACAGTAAAAAGGCGCACTGGGTCCAGAAGTTGGCAAACCAGCGGCGATTTTTCTGCGTGGCTGGCGCTTGTACAGACGGTTTTTGCGTCGGGACGACCGGCGCTATCTCGGGGGCGGTCGCATCCAGAGGTACCTGCGTTTCATCTTTTATGTCGGACTCATCAAGCCAGGTGACCGCTGCCGTTAACTGATAACCGCGTTTGGGTACGGTAATAATGTATTCAGCGTTGCTGTCCCCGCCGTCGCGCAGCGACTTACGCAGCTCTGAAATACTCTGAGTGACCACGTGACTGGTGACGATATTACGCATCCAGATGTTATCAATGAGTTCGTCACGACTCAGTACTTCCCCCGGGTGACGGGCGAAATACATTAATAGATCGATTAACCGAGGTTCGAGGGTGAGCTGGCGTCCGGGCCGGCTGATTTGATTAACTGAAGGCGTGACCAGCCATTCTCCAACGCGCACAACGGGCTGTTGCATAACAATAAGTCACCAAAGGAAAAATAATGGGAGAAGTTATTAATGATAACACAGTTGAATACCCTATTTTTTGACTCGGGAGAGCGTTAATGAAGAGAGTCTGGTGCGGTGAGCGGGTAGAAAACTACCCGCTCGGAAAGAAAAGATTACAGGACTTTATGCGGGCCGAAGCATTCGTAATGAATACGCTCGGCGTTGACGCCTAAGGCAACCAGCTGTTTTGCCGCGTGCTGCATAAAAGCAACCGGGCCGCACAGATAGAATTGCATCTGCGGGTCACGAAGCTTATCGGCAAGCGTTGAGAGCGTCATCAGCCCTTCGCTGTCGAATGCGTTGGACTGGCGGTCTGCGTCGGTCGGGGTGCGATACCACAGGTGCGACGTGAAGTCAGGCAGCGCGCTACCCAGCGTTTTCACCTCATCGGCAAAGGCGTGAACGTCGCCATTTTCGGCTGCATGGAACCAGTTAACCTGTGCTGGGTGGTGGTTTTTAGACAGCGTATCCAGCATCGCCAGCATCGGCGTTTGCCCCACGCCGCCGGAAATCAGCGTGACCGGCGTCTGCGGGGTGACGTTCAGGAAGAAGTCGCCAGCAGGTGCAGCCAGATAAACCACATCACCTTCTTTTGCTGCGTTATGCAGCCAGTTCGATACCTGACCGCCGTTTTCACGTTTCACGGCAATGCGGTAGCCTTTACCGTCTGGTTTACGGGTCAGAGAGTACTGACGAATTTCCTGATACTCGAAGCCTTCCGGCTTCAGCCATACCGCCAGATACTGGCCCGGCTGATAATCCGCAACCGGCTGACCGTCCACCGGTTCCATCTCGAAGCTGGTGATAAGTGCACTGCGCGGCGTCTTTTTCACGATGCGGAAGGCGCGGGTGCCTTCCCAACCGCCGGTTTTGCTGGCGTTATCCTGATAAATCTCGGCTTCGCGGTTGATAAACACGCCCGCCAGCACACCGTAGGCTTTGCCCCAGGCGTCCAGCACTTCCTGGCCCGGGCTAAACATCTCATCCAGCGTCGCCAGCAGATGCGCACCAACGATGTTGTACTGCTCCGGCTTAATCTGGAAGCTGGTGTGCTTCTGGGCAATTTTCTCTACCGCTGGCAGCAGTGCAGGCAGATTTTCAATATTGCTGGCGTAGGCGGCAATGGCGTTAAACAGCGCTTCACGCTGGTCGCCGTTACGCTGGTTGCTCATATTGAAAATCTCTTTCAGCTCCGGATTGTGGGTGAACATCCGATCATAAAAGTGGGCGGTGAGCTTCGGTCCGGTTTCAACCAGCAAGGGAATAGTGGCTTTTACGGTGGCGATGGTTTGAGCGTCTAGCATGGCAGGTCTTCCTTTCAATGTTATCTAATGTTGCATGTTAAATGCATCTTATAAAAATACCCCTGCTTTGTAAATGGTTCTTTGAAGTAATGCGCTATTGCGGTTACAACTTGAATTATTCACATCACAATCCTGAAAAGAAATCCGTGTCCCTGTCGTAGCCCTTTATTCCTCAACCCCTTGTGTGGCGTGGAGGTAAACGTTTGCGTAATTTCGTTTGTCAAGACCTGTTATCGCAGAACTAATCAGTTATACTGTTGGCCGTTGTCCAATTGGACTGCCTTTTCAGGCCAAAATTTAATTGTTAGCTGAGTCAGGAGATGCGGATGTTAAAGCGTGAAATGAACATTGCCGATTATGATGCCGAACTGTGGCAGGCTATGGAGCAGGAAAAAGTACGTCAGGAAGAGCACATCGAACTGATCGCCTCCGAAAACTACACCAGCCCGCGCGTTATGCAGGCGCAGGGTTCTCAGCTGACCAACAAATACGCTGAAGGTTACCCAGGCAAACGCTACTACGGCGGTTGCGAATACGTTGATATCGTTGAACAGCTGGCGATCGACCGTGCGAAAGAACTGTTTGGCGCAGACTACGCTAACGTGCAGCCGCACTCCGGCTCTCAGGCTAACTTCGCTGTCTACACCGCGCTGCTGCAGCCGGGCGATACCGTGCTGGGTATGAACCTGGCGCAGGGCGGCCACCTGACTCACGGCTCCCCGGTTAACTTCTCCGGCAAACTGTACAACATCATCCCTTACGGTATTGATGAGTCCGGTAAAATTGACTACGACGAGATGGCTAAGCTGGCTCAGACCCACAAACCGAAAATGATCATCGGTGGCTTCTCTGCTTACTCAGGCGTTGTAGACTGGGCAAAAATGCGTGAAATCGCAGACAGCATCGGTGCTTACCTGTTCGTCGACATGGCACACGTTGCCGGTCTGATTGCCGCAGGCGTTTACCCTAACCCGGTTCCACACGCACACGTTGTGACCACGACCACTCACAAAACCCTGGCGGGTCCACGCGGTGGCCTGATCCTGGCGAAAGACGGTAGCGAAGAGCTGTACAAAAAACTGAACTCCGCCGTGTTCCCAAGCGCGCAGGGTGGCCCACTGATGCACGTTATCGCCGGTAAAGCGGTTGCGTTGAAAGAAGCGATGGAGCCAGAGTTCAAAGTTTACCAGCAGCAGGTTGCTAAAAACGCTAAAGCGATGGTGGAAGTGTTCCTGAACCGCGGCTACAAAGTGGTTTCTGGCGGTACTGAAAACCACCTGTTCCTGCTGGACCTGGTGGATAAAAACCTGACCGGTAAAGAAGCTGATGCCGCGCTGGGCCGCGCTAACATCACCGTTAACAAAAACAGCGTACCGAACGATCCTAAGAGCCCGTTCGTGACTTCCGGTATCCGTATCGGTTCCCCAGCGGTAACTCGCCGCGGCTTCAAAGAAGCTGAAGTGAAAGAGCTGGCTGGCTGGATGTGTGATGTGCTGGACAACATCAACGATGAATCTGTCATCGAAAGCGTCAAAGCAAAAGTGCTGGATATCTGCGCTCGCTTCCCGGTTTACGCGTAATCGCTAACCGTAAGATGCAAAAAAGGCCGCGTATGCGGCCTTTTTTTATGCCCGATAAACGTAGCGCCATCGGCAATTTTCAGCGTCTATCTAACGAAATTTTCCCCGGCCCGACAATCGCCAGCAACAGGAACGCGCCTGAAATACTGACATTCTTGTAGAAGTTAATCATGTTTGGCATCACCGCATCACCGGTCATGTTCCAGAAGTGGTGGCCAATCACCGCCGTCCCCAGAGTGTAGAAGATAAAAAGCACCGCCAGCGGACGGGTAAAGAAGCCCAGAATCACCAGGATAACGGCAGGCACCTCCATCACAATCGCAATAATGGCGGCGAGGGAAGGCATCGGTGCGCCCGACGCCGCCATATATTGTACCGTCCCGTCGAAGTGAAGCATTTTGGGATAGCCGAAAAGAATAAACAGCAGCACGATGGCGATACGGGCGATCAGCAGTAGCAGATCGCGCGAAGCGCCGAAGTCGAGATAGCGAAGCGAGTTCATGGCAGTTCCTTTGTGTAAGTACGTCTGATTTAAACGTAATACACAATTTTGTGACCTGCCACACAGGATCGTGAAATCAGTATTCTGGATGGTGTTTTTACGAGCGATCCCCTCACCCTATTAGGGCGAGGGAGTGCATCACACAGGTTTATAGTGACTTCAACGGCACCTGTTCATCACAAAGTGATTCTTTACTCACTGACCGTCCCGACTGTATCAGCTTGCGCAGCACGCGCACTTCCCGCCCATTATTCAGCGCGACAGCTCCCACCAGAGAGCCTTCATATAGCTGAAACCAGATGGCTTTTCTGTCATCTGGATTACCGCGACAAAGCCAGTTTTTGCCCTGCATCTCACCGACAAATTGGATGTTATCGCTGTATTGGTCAGTCCAGAACCAACCTGGCGTGGCGTCGGGCAGGGGTAAGTCGAGCATCGAAGCGGCGGCAACCTGCGCCTGGAAATTAGCATTTTCCCAGCTCTCAATCCGGCGTAGCGAACCGTCTGCCAGGCGGGTTATCGCCACATCGCCAGCGGCGAAAATGGCCGGGTCTGCGGTGGCGCAGGTGGCGTCGACAATAATGCCGTTAGCCGTCTCCAGCCCCGCATCGCGGGCCAGCGCATCGTTCGCCACGATACCGATACCGTAAATCAACGCATCGGCCTGTAGCGTCTCGCCGTTTTGCAGCGTGAGTGTGAGACATTCCCCCGCCTCGGCATGCTCGATAGCGCTGTTGAGCAGCACCCGAACGCCTGCCAGCCGATGACGGGCTAATAAGTACTCGCGTACCGGTGCCGGCGCGTTGCGACCCATGACGGTCGGGGCAAGCTCGACCACCGTGACCCGGCAGCCTCGCTGGGTTGCGCTGGCCGCTAATTCCAGACCAATGGTGCCTGCGCCGACGATAACGATGGAATGTCCCGGCTGTAACGCACTGCGCAGACGTTCGGCATCTCCGGCATGACGCAGCCTAAAGCAGCGATCGCCGAGGGCATCCAGCAGCGATAGCGGCCTGGCGGCGGCACCGGTTGCCAGCAGTAATTGGGACCAGCGGTAGGTTTGCCCATCGGCGAGCGTCAGCGTGCGCGCCGCGCGGTCAATCTGACGCAGCGTGACGCCGAGGTGCAGCTGTACGTTGTGTTCCTGCCACCAGTTGGGCGGCAGCACCGGCTGGAGCTGCGGGTTGTCGTCTAATAGCATCGCTTTTGATAGTGGCGGACGCTCATAGGGCAGATGTATCTCGTCCGAGAAAAGATGCAGTGCCCCATTAAATCCCTGCTGGCGAAGCGCGGCGGCGGCCATTGCCCCCGCCTGACCGCCGCCGATGATGGCAATACTCTGTTCATTCATGATGACTCCTTAGAGATCCAGACCGGCTGCTACGTGGCGGATCCCACGGATCCCCAAGCCTGCATCGGCATTGATCATGACGCCGCTCAATGTACGATTATTTCTACGGGAGGCCAGCATGACGTAAGGGCCGGTAAAATCTGCCGGGTCGGGGAAGAACTGCAGCGGCAAAATGGCGGCAATTTTCTCCGGCGTCAGCGACTGCATGATCGAGGTATCCTTTTGTCCCAGCGCCTGTGGGCCGCGCAGGTCAGTCGCCATACCGCAGGGACCGACTCCGTTGACTCGAACTTTGGGCGCGAGTTCGTAGGCTAACTGACGAATCAGCCCGGAGGCCGCATGTTTGCTGGCGGTGTAAAGCGGGCCGCCACCGCCCGGATACCAAGCGGCGTTAGACAGTGTGAAGATGATGCTGCCTTCACTTTCGATAAGCGCAGGAGCACAGGCTTTCGCCCCCAGCAGGTAGCCCAGCACATTGACGTTAAACAACTCGTGGAATCCACTCTCCAGTGCGTCGGCAGGGGTATTCACCAATGAGGCGTTGTGATCCCAGATGCCCGCGTTACCGATAAAACAGTCCAGCTTGCCGAAAACGGTCAAAATCTGTTCTATTGCGCGCTGGTAGTCCGCGTAGCAGGTGACGTTACCTTCCACTGCCAGTACGTGCTCGCCAAAGCGCTGACGCAGGCTGGCGACTTTTGCGGATGACAGCTCCAGCGTGGTAACTTTTGCACCTTCTTCAATAAAACGCTCGACCAGCGCCAGACCCAGACCGGAGCCGCCGCCGGTAATAAAAACGACGTTATCACGTAAATCGCTCATCAGGCCTCCTCGGGCATATCGATAAATACCTCACCACCTTCGACGTGCACCGCGTAAGTGGCGAGGGCATCGGTGGCGGGTAAGCACAGCGCCTTACCGGTTTTCAGGCAGAAACTGGCGGCGTGCAGCGGGCATTCCACCGTGGCATCGTCTTCCAGATAGCCTTCGGACATCGAGGCGTTGCCGTGGCTACAGCGGTCATTAATGGCATAAAACTCGCCGCCAATATGGAACAGGGCGATAACGGGTGAGGTTTCCAGGCGAAGGGCTTCCCCCTCCGCAAGCTCCGCAGTGGAGCAGGCGAATACACGGTTCATCAGAAAAGTACGCTCAGGTTATGGGAGGAGATCACTGCCTGATCGAGCACGATCTCACGTGCCAGCAGACGCCACTCGTCGCCAGGCAAACGGCGGACTTTATCCACGCGAGTGCCGACATAAAAGGTTTCATCACGTTCTTTCTGCGCGCGAGACAGCAGATAGTTCAGGCGCACGCTGAAGACATCCGGCTGGTCGGTTTCACTGACCTGCAGGTTGCTGATGAGGTGACGGGTACGGGAAGGAGGCTCTTCCGCCCACGCCATGCCGGTTTCCAGGCGTGCAATTCGGCGCTCGAGCTGATCTTTGTTATCGTTAAAAATCCATGTCGTTGGCGGCTGTACACCTTTGCGACGATCGCGGGTTTGGGCGTTAACGGTGGTGCGCATGGTGTAGCGAATATCCTCATCCAACTGCGCCAGCCAGTCGCGGAACTGCCAGTCGTCTAGCAGACGCGCTTCTTCATACAGGAACTGGCTGATGCGGTGATGTAGCTCAAGGGAGACAAATGGGCTCATTTCATCACCTCCTGCTGATAAGCGGCGGTTTTTTCCTGCACTTCCTGCCAGCTTTCGCTGCTGAGCAGGTCGGCCCAGCGCTGGTACATACCGCGGGCGGCGGTTTCCGAGAAGATATAGTTAGTTATTCCCGGAATGCCGTCTTCACGGCGTTTTTCCTGGCCTAACCCCATCGACATACACAGCGTGGTATTGCGAGCCCGATACCCCTTTAGCAGTTTCTGGATTTCACACCAGTTTTCTGAATCATCCTGCTCAAGGAACCCTGCCGGGCCGAAGGCGCGAGTGGCGCTGTTTTCGAACGCCGCTTTCACTTCATCAGAGGCGGCTTTATCGGTAATGCAAAACGCCCACACTTCCACCTGGTCCGGCCCTCGTGGGTGCCACACGCGCAGCGTGGCGGTGCCGTTCAGCCAGGAGAGCGTTGGGAAAATGTTGTTGTGGCCGGCAAGGCGCAGGGCTCGAACTTTGCCCAGCCGCTGTTCGGCCTCAGCATAGGTGTCGCGATAGTAGCTGGAGACTTCGCCGTCGACCCAGACGTTAGCATCCGGCTTTTCGGTAAAGAAGAAACCGCTGCCGTGACCGTCCTGGCCGAACTGCAGTGCATCTTTGGCGGTTTCCCATACCGGGCGGGCAGTCTGACCATCACCCAGACGCTTATCGCTGCCGTCATCTTTTGCGCCCAGAACCTGCACGGCGGAGGCGTGGCTAAACAGCGCATGATATTGGTCGCTGGCAAACTGTTCTGCTGGGAACTTCCAGTTGCAGTCGATGACCCATTTTTGCACGCCGCCGACGATTTCAGTACCGCCTTCGCGGCGGTCAAGCACGCCGTCGAGATACCAGGCGATATCACCCAGATAGTCGCGCAGTGTCGGTGCACTGATGTCCCAGTTGCCGAAAATCAGCCCTTTATAGCTCTCGACGCCCGGCACTTCATTCAGCCCCCAATGTGACTTACACAGCCCCTGTGGGAAAGCGCGAGGTTCCAGTGGTACGTCAATCAGCTCGCCGTCAATACCGTAAGACCAGCCGTGGTACGGGCAGGTAAAGGCGCGGGTGTTGCCACAGTCGGCGTAGCTCACGCGCATCGCCCGGTGGCGGCACTGGTTAAGGAAGGCTTTGATACTGCCGTCTTTCTGGCGCACCACCACCACGGCATCTTCACCCATATAGGTATTAAAGAAGTCGCCGGGTTTCGGAATTTGGCTTTCATGGGCGAGAAACAACCAGCAGCGACCAAAAATTCTTTCCAGTTCAAGCTGGTAGATTTCAGGGTCGCTGTAAATACGAGGCATGACGCGGCCATTTTGAGTGTCAATGAGACGGTAAACATCGGGCGTAGTTTTTATGGTCATATTTTTTAATCCTGCGGGGTAAGAGGTATTGACCTTTTCTTTTTTGTGTCATTCTTATGTTGCTTGTGGGTTATCGGTATGTGAAATAGATAATTTCTACCAGCTGAGACGTTTTATCGATAACAAGGAGGAATGCATGGAATTGAGACACCTACGCTACTTCGTCGCGGTGGCGCAGGCGTTGAACTTCACTCGTGCGGCGGAAAAACTGCATACTTCTCAACCTTCGTTGAGCAGCCAGATTCGCGATCTGGAGCAGTGTGTGGGGGTATCGCTGCTGGAACGTGATAAGCGTAAGGTGACGTTGACTGCTGCCGGTGAATGTTTCTTGCAGGATGCGCTTTCCATCCTCGATAGCGCGGACCAGGCCAAGCTTCGTGCCCGCAAGGCGGCGTTGAATAACGAGCGTCTGACGATTGGCTTCGTCCCCTCCGCTGAAGTCAATTTGCTGCCAAAAGTGTTGCCGATGCTGCGCCTGCGCCAACCGGATACGCATATTGAACTCGCCAGCCTTATCACCACTCAGCAGGAAGATAAGCTGCGCAGCGGTGAGCTTGACGTTGGGTTGATGCGCCACCCGATTCACGGTCAGGATATTGAATCCATAGAACTCTTCCATGAGCCGCTGGTGGTGGTGTTGCCAGCAGGCCATCCGCTAGCTAGTGAGAACTGCATTTCAGCGCAACAGCTTCACGGCGTCGATTTTGTGACCACCGATCCTGATTACTCCGGCGAACTGTCTGCGGTGGTGAAGGCCTGGTTTGAGCAACAGAACAGCCAGCCGAATATCGTGCAGGTGGCGACGAATATTCTGGTGACGATGAACCTGGTTGGCATGGGGCTTGGGGTCACTTTGATACCCGGTTATATGAATAATTTTAATACCGGGCAGGTGGTTTTTCGGCCAATAAAGGGCGATACACCGACGCTGGCGCTGCTGATGGCATGGAAAAAAGGTGACCTGAAACCGGCGCTGCGCGATTTTATCGCACTGGCGCAGAGACCGCTTGCTTTGGCGGAGGCATAGTTGTCGACGCTATGCCATCGTTTGCGTGTAAGGGGATAGACAGTAAGGTGATAGCAGTCACAATTTTTTGCTAAGCGTGCGCGTTAGTTCTCTCCAGTATGTGGGTTCAGTCATTAGACTATGCGCTCCACAACGGGAGGAACCATGGTTTTGCACTCCACGCGCTGGCTGGCGCTCAGTTACTTCACCTACTTTTTTAGCTACGGTATTTTTCTTCCTTTCTGGAGCGTCTGGCTCAAAGGCGCAGGGCTATCGCCCGAAACCATCGGTCTGCTGCTTGGCGCGGGGCTGGTTGCCCGTTTTCTGGGAAGCCTGCTGATTGCGCCGCGCGTGAGCGATCCTTCGCGCTTAATCAGCGTACTGCGCATTCTGGCGCTGATGACGCTGCTGTTCGCCGCCGCGTTCTGGGCGGGAACGCAGGTCGCCTGGCTGATGGTGGTGATGATCGGCTTCAACCTGTTCTTCTCGCCGCTGGTGCCATTGACCGATGCGCTGGCGAATACCTGGCAAAAACAGATAACCATGGACTATGGCCGGGTGCGACTGTGGGGCTCGATTGCCTTTGTGATTGGCTCTGCGCTCACCGGTAAGCTGGTCAGCCTGTTCGATTATCACGTGATTTTGTTGATGCTGAGCCTTGGCGTCGCGTCGATGCTGTTGGGGATGCTGCTGAAGCCTTCGGTGATGCCGCTCGGCGAAACTCGCCATCAGGAGAGCGTTGGTTGGCCAGCCTGGCGCTCCTTAATCACGCAAAACTGGCGCTTTCTCGCCTGCGTCAGTCTGCTTCAGGGGGCTCACGCGGCCTATTACGGTTTCAGCGCCATCTTCTGGGAAGGGGCAGGATATTCGGCATCGGCCATCGGCTATCTGTGGTCGTTGGGCGTGGTCGCCGAAGTGGTCACTTTTGCGCTGAGCAAAAAAGTTTTCCGCCGCTTTAGCGCGCGGGATCTGCTGCTGCTGTCGGCGGTTTGCGGCGTTATCCGCTGGGGGCTGATGGGCTGGACCACGAGCCTGCCGTGGCTGATTCTGATTCAGATCCTGCATTGTGGCACCTTCACCGTCTGTCATCTGGCGGCGATGCGCTATATTGCCGCCCGCCAGGGAAGCGAAGTCATTCGCCTGCAGGCGGTCTACTCGGCGGTGGCGATGGGCGGCAGTATTGCGGTGATGACCATGTTCTCCGGTTTCCTTTATCAGCATCTCCATCAGGGGCTGTTCTGGGTGATGGCGCTGGTGGCACTACCGGCACTGGTGCTGCGACCAAAAACCGTCGCCCGCTAGGTCTCCAGAATCTTGCAGATATGCTGCTGCTGGTGCTCGCTGAGCGGTTGCTCGGCGTGGATCAGCGGCGGCGAAAACAAGGGCAGGGCAATCGCGTAAGGCGAGATAACCAGCGTGCTGTTTTTCGGCGCGCCTTCTTTCTGGAACGTATTAACCGCCAGGTATTTCACGGTCAGCGGCAGCAGCGTCAGTTCGCGAAGCTGCTGTTCTATTTCTTGCTCAAGCACCGGGTTATTTCCGGTCAGCAGTACCACCTGTTTTTCCTGTAGATCGCTTTCCTGCATCAGTCCTGCTCCAAAAATTACCGCAATCAGCGCCGCTTCATCGTCGCTAAAATTCAGGCTATAGCGGGTTTCAAAATCACTTAGCGCAGCGCGGGTGGTACGAATTAAGCGCGGGTAGAGGCGGTGGATCTCTTCGGGGAGATGATGATCGATACCGATCTCAAACACGCAGCGGTTCAGCGCCTGCGACAGATGCACGTAGAGTTGATCGTGCAGACCGCGCTCATCGGTGAAATGGCAGTGCGCTTCATGTTGAAAACGATCGACCAGCCTGGCAATTGCCAGATGCAGCTGTTTATCCTGCTCACGCCCATCAAACAGAGGGTTGGGCACCTTCAGCAGCATAAACAGCAACGCGAGGAAGTGCTGCTCGTTATGATTCGGCGTCTGCATAACGCGTCGCTGCCAGTGATGGACAATATCCGCCGCCATCTGGTATTCAACGGTCGACTGTGTCCAGGCGCTTTGTAGCGGAGTAAAGCGTGGGCTTTCTCCCTGATGGTGCTGTAGCAGACAGTATTGCAGATACAGACGCAGGAACTGCCCGTCGCGACATTCGAATTCGCGCTGCAGGTTGCGGGCACAGCGGTTTACCAGCGCCTGCAGGTTGGTTTCATCGTACAGCGTACGAGGAATTTTCAGCCGTTTGAGCTGCGTTTTAAGTGCCGGTGTAAAATGTTGGGTAACAAATTGGGGGCATAAACGCAATGCGCGGCGAAGCCAGTGCAGCAAGCACAGGCGCAGGTCGAGAGTGGTGCCTTCAATCCGATAGCAGCCATCCGCCTGAGTGGCGATCGCCAGACGATGGTAACGCTCAACCTCCTCTCCGGCTTCAATGACATCTTGCCGGGCGGTGGAAACATCGACATTATTCACCATGCCAATGTATTCCGCCGTGATGGAATGACCAGGGAGATAGAGCATCAGCAGCGCCTGGCAGCGGCGCTGCGGACTGGAAAGCACAGATGGCGGTTCGAGTACGGTCATCATCTGTTGGGATCCAGCAGCAGGTTATGAGCTTAAGAATAGACAAAAGATAACGGTAGCTAATGAGCTTTAGCTAAGGAATGCAGGTGACGGTCACAGAATTTTTCACTGAGGAACGGATGAAGAGAGTGAAACAATGCGCGGTTCTGACGTTTCTTACGCTTTTATCGGCAAACGCCGGCGCGCATCCGCATAGTTTTATTACCATCACCAACCAACTGGTGGTGGCCGATGGCAAGCTGACCGGCATGAAAATGCGCTGGGTGATGGATGAGCTCACCTCGGCGGATTTGCTCTATGACGCGGGGAAGGCGAAACCGGGCGATGAGGTCTGGAAAAAACTGGCGGCGGAAGTGATGGCAAACGTGCTGGGACAGCACTATTTTACCGAGTTCTGGCACGACGGAAAAAAGGTGAAGTTCGAGAATCTGCCAACCGCTTACGGCCTGGCTCGTCAGGGGCATCAGGCGGTGCTGACCTTTACGCTACCGCTGGCAACGCCGCAGCCGCTGGCGGGACAGACCTATACCTTTTCCACTTTTGACCCAACGTACTATGTCGATATGAGCTATGAAAAGGACGGTGACGTCGCGTTCGGCCCTGATTTCAAAGGGGCATGCAAGGTCAGCGTTCATACGCCAAAACCGAACGAAGACATGCTCTCCTACGCGCAGTCGCTCGACAAAGCGGATGCACCGCCGGAGGACATGGACCTTGGAAAACAGTTTGCTCAGAAGGTGACTATCGCATGTCAGTAATCTCCTTTAACCGCCGTACGTCGCGCCGCTGGCTTCCACTCTGGCCGCTGCTGTTGTTCTTCATCGTCGCCGCCTTCGGCCTGCTGTGGCTTTGGCTCGCCTGGCCGCAGGTCATGATAAAAAGCGTTATCTGGCAGCGCGATGTTAACCAGCAGATGAGTGGCCTATTAAAAGCGGTGGCGGAGAATCCGACTCAGGCGGGTGGGGCGCTACTGTTGTTTAGCTTTGTCTACGGCGTGCTGCACGCGCTGGGGCCGGGACACGGAAAGGTGGTAATCACGACGTGGCTGGCAACCCATCCTTCAAAATTAAAATCCAGTATTGGCCTCACGCTCGCCGCTTCTTTATTACAGGGGCTGGTGGCAATAGGGCTGGTGGTGGTGGTCCTGACGCTGTTGCAGCTTCCGGCGAGGCAGCTGCATCTCAGCAGCTTTTGGCTAGAGAAGGGCAGCTATGCGCTCGTGGGCGTACTCGGACTCTTATTGTGCTGGCGGGCGCTAAAAAAGCTGCGCGCACTCCTGCGCAAGCCGAAGTTTACCGCGTTTACGCCGCACCACGTTCATGACCAACACTGCGGATGCGGTCATCAACATATGCCAGACCCGAAACAGCTTGAGCGCGATGAAGACTGGCGTGCCAGGCTGGTGATCGTGCTGTCGATGGGAATGCGTCCCTGCTCCGGGGCCATTATGGTGCTGCTGTTTAGTAAAGTGATTGGCGTGTTCGGCTGGGGCGTTGCCTCCGCGCTGGCGATGGCGGCGGGTACATCTATCACCATCTCTTCTCTGGCGCTGCTGGTTCACGCTTTTCGCACCCTTGCGGTGAAACTCAGCGGCAATCGCACGCCGGTACTCTGGCGGCAGGTAGGCTGGACGACGCTAGCGCTGGCAGGTGGGGTGATTCTGGTGGCTGCGGCTGTGGTCATGTGGGTGAGCGCAGTGCCGGTCGGTAGAGGGTTAAGGCCGTTCTAAAGCTGAAATGCTGGTCAATAAGGTGACCAGCATGCTTTCACGAGGGGATTCGGCCAGCTTTAACGTTAGTTCAACGTATAATTCAGCGTGATTTCAGCCTTCAACACCTGGGAAACCGGGCAGCCCGCTTTGGCTTTCTGGATGATGCCATCAAACTGTCTCGGATCGATACCGGGCACTCTCACCTTACTTTGCAGGGCGATTTTGGTAATGGCAAATCCGCTATCGGTTTTGTCCAGCGAGACGTCTGCCGTGGTATCAATGGTATCAGCGGTATAACCCGCTTCGCCCAGCATCAGTGATAACGCCATCGAAAAACAGGCTGCGTGTGCGGCGCCAATCAGCTCTTCCGGGTTGGTGCCTTTTGCGCCTTCAAAGCGAGTATTAAAGCCGTAAGGTTGTTGGTTAAGAACGCCGCTTTCGGTAGAAACCGTCCCTTTTCCGCGTTTGATATCGCCTGACCAGTGCGCTGAACCATGCTTGTGAATTGTCATTCTCATTCTCCTTTTGGCTAACAAAAGGTTAAGTATAGACGACGGATTTGGCAGTAACGGGAAGCGCGATAATTCTGGGGCAGGGGAGGGGTAAAAAAAAGAAGCCCACAACGGGGCTTCTTCTTAATGACGCAATGTCCGGACTTAGCGCTTCAGCGCTTCGCTCAGCTCGTCACGCATGTTCGCCAGCATGGCTTTCACGATGCGTGGGTTACCAGCAACGATGTTGCCGGTCATCATGTAGTTGTGGCCACCGGTGAAGTCACAAACGATGGAACCAGACTCACGAGCGATCAGTTCGCCAGCGGCGAAGTCCCATGGCTTCAGGCCGATTTCGAAGAAACCGTCAACACGCGCAGCGGCAACGTAGGCCAGATCCAGCGCAGCGGAACCGGAGCGACGGAAGTCCGCGCATTCGGTAAACATTTTGCCGAGGATGTTCATGTAGGCAGGGGCGTGCTGTTTCACTTTGAACGGGAAACCGGTCGCGATGATGGTGCCATCCAGGTCGCGGGCAGTGCTGCCACGCAGACGGTAACCGTTAAGCTGTGCGCCCTGACCGCGAGTCGCGGTGAACAGTTCGTTGCGCATTGGATCGTAAACCACAGCCACTTCAGTACGGCCTTTGATGCGTACGGCGATGGAAACGGAGAAGTGTGGAAGACGTTTGATAAAGTTGGTGGTGCCATCCAGTGGATCGATAACCCATTGAACATCCAGATCTTCGCCAACATGTTCACCGCTTTCTTCGGTGATGATGGTGTGTTGCGGGTAAGATTTGCGAATGGTGTCGATAATCATCGCTTCAGCGGCTTTATCAACGTTAGTCACGAAATCGTTGCTGCCTTTCTGGCTCGCTTCAACAGCTTCTGGTGTTTCGTAGTTTTTGGCAATCAGGTTACCCGCCTTGCGCGCTGCGCGCACGGCGATGTTCAGCATCGGATGCATCAGGTTACTCTCACTGGATGTTAAAGAACGGGGAAAACGGCGCATATCATAGCAGCGAATTCGGATTCTGTCTCAGGTTTATGGTAATATGGTCGAATAATCTTTAGACGAAGAATGACAATGCTGCAAAATATCCGAATCGTGCTGGTCGAAACCTCTCACACCGGCAATATGGGCTCCGTCGCCCGCGCTATGAAAACCATGGGGTTAACCAACCTGTGGCTGGTCAACCCGCTGGTGAAACCGGACTCCCAGGCCATCGCTCTGGCCGCCGGTGCCAGCGATGTCATTGGCAACGCGCAGATCGTCGATACCCTCGATGAAGCGCTGGCCGGTTGTAGCCTGGTGGTTGGCACCAGCGCGCGTTCCCGTACGCTGCCGTGGCCGATGCTCGACCCGCGCGAGTGCGGTCTGAAAAGCGTCTCAGAAGGTGAACATGCGCCGGTCGCGCTGGTGTTCGGTCGTGAGCGCGTTGGCCTGACCAACGATGAACTGCAGAAATGTCATTACCACGTCGCGATTGCCGCTAACCCGGAATACAGCTCGCTGAACCTGGCGATGGCCGTGCAGGTTATTGCTTATGAAGTGCGCATGGCCTGGCTGGCGACGCAGGAAAGCAATGAACCGAAGGTTGAGCACGAAGAGACGCCGTACCCGCTGGTGGACGATCTTGAACGTTTCTACGGTCACCTGGAGCAGACGCTGCTCTCTACCGGTTTCATTCGTGAAAACCATCCGGGGCAGGTGATGAGCCGTTTACGTCGTCTGTTTACCCGCGCGCGCCCGGAAAGCCAGGAGCTGAACATCCTGCGTGGGATTCTGGCGTCTATCGAGCAGCAGAATAAAGGCAAGTAACCGCGTTAATGCCGGATGGCGCTTCGCTTATTGGCCTACAAATCGTGCGGCCCGTAGGCCGGATAAGCGAAGCGCCATCCGGTAAATCAATACCGCACGGAACGCCAAATACCTGACTAAATTACTCAAGTAAATAGTTGACTGTTTTAGTCAGGAATGTCAGACTTGGCCCTGCTATGCAATACCCACAATATTATTAAAAACCCCGGGCAGGGGCGAGTTTGAGGTTAAGTAAGACATGAGACTGACATCTAAAGGGCGTTATGCCGTAACCGCGATGCTGGACGTTGCACTCAACTCCGAAGCGGGCCCGGTGCCGTTGGCTGATATTTCTGAACGTCAGGGAATTTCACTCTCCTATCTGGAGCAGCTGTTCTCCCGTCTGCGTAAAAATGGCTTAGTATCCAGCGTACGCGGACCTGGCGGTGGTTATCTGCTGGGTAAAGAAGCAAACCACATCGCAGTGGGTGAAGTGATTAGCGCAGTGGACGAGTCCGTTGACGCAACCCGCTGTCAGGGGAAAGGTGGTTGCCAGGGCGGCGATAAATGTTTGACCCACGCACTCTGGCGCGATCTGAGCGACCGTCTGACTGGCTTCCTGAACAACATCACCCTCGGTGAACTGGTCAATAACCAGGAAGTTCTGGATGTGTCTGGTCGCCAACATTCGCACGACACCTCCCGCAATACCCGCGTACAAGACGCAATCGACGTTAAGTTACGTGCATAATCCACCTGCTCTGCCGTGTGCCTTATCGGGCGCACGTAGCAGGGCTGGTTATAGATAAAAATGAGATTTCAGAGTCAGGCCGGGACAGCGTCCCGTCAACACGGTCGTACATCCAGCCGGTTGCCTGACTCCTTGCATTGAGTGATGTACGGAGTTAAAGAGCAATGAAATTACCGATTTATCTCGACTACTCCGCAACCACGCCGGTGGACCCGCGTGTTGCCGAGAAAATGATGCAGTTTCTGACCCTGGACGGGACCTTTGGTAACCCGGCCTCTCGTTCACACCGTTTCGGCTGGCAGGCTGAAGAGGCGGTAGATATCGCCCGTAACCAGATTGCCGACCTCGTGGGTGCAGACCCGCGTGAAATCGTCTTCACCTCCGGTGCGACTGAATCCGACAACCTGGCGATTAAAGGTGCAGCCAACTTTTATCAGAAAAAAGGCAAGCACATCATCACCAGCAAAACCGAGCATAAAGCCGTGCTGGACACCTGTCGTCAGCTCGAGCGCGAAGGTTTCGAAATCACCTATCTGGCGCCACAGCGCAACGGCATTATCGATCTCAAAGAGCTCGAAGCCGCTATGCGTGACGACACCATCCTCGTCTCCATCATGCACGTGAACAACGAAATCGGCGTGGTGCAGGATATCGCGACCATCGGCGAAATGTGCCGTGCGCGCGGCATTATCTATCACGTGGATGCCACTCAGAGCGTGGGCAAACTGCCTATCGACCTGAGCCAGCTGAAAGTTGACCTGATGTCCTTCTCCGGTCACAAAATCTACGGTCCAAAAGGTATCGGCGCGCTGTACGTTCGTCGTAAACCACGTATCCGTATCGAAGCGCAGATGCACGGCGGCGGTCACGAGCGCGGCATGCGTTCCGGTACTCTGCCTGTTCACCAGATCGTCGGCATGGGCGAAGCTTACCGTATCGCGAAAGAAGAGATGGAGACCGAAATGGCCCGTCTGCGCGGTCTGCGTAACCGCCTGTGGAACGGCGTGAAGGATATGGAAGAAGTCTACCTGAACGGCGATCTTGAGCAGGGCGCTCCAAACATCCTCAACGTGAGCTTTAACTACGTTGAAGGTGAATCCCTGATTATGGCGCTGAAAGACCTGGCGGTTTCCTCCGGTTCTGCCTGTACTTCCGCAAGCCTTGAGCCATCCTACGTGCTGCGCGCACTGGGCATGACCGATGAGCTGGCGCATAGCTCCATTCGTTTCTCTTTAGGTCGTTTCACTACCGAAGAAGAGATTGACTACACCATCAATCTGGTTCGCAACTCCATTGGCCGTCTGCGCGACCTTTCTCCACTGTGGGAAATGTTCAAGCAGGGCGTGGATCTGAACAGCATTGAATGGTCGCATCATTAATCGGTACCGATAAGGAGAATTCATCATGGCTTACAGCGAAAAAGTAATCGATCACTACGAGAACCCACGTAACGTAGGTTCTTTCGACAACAGCGACGAGAGCGTCGGCAGCGGCATGGTCGGTGCTCCGGCCTGCGGCGACGTGATGAAGTTGCAGATTAAAGTCAACAATGAAGGTATCATTGAAGACGCGCGTTTCAAGACCTACGGCTGCGGTTCCGCCATTGCTTCCAGCTCCCTCGTGACCGAGTGGGTGAAGGGGAAATCCCTGGACGAAGCACAGGCCATTAAAAATACCGATATCGCAGACGAGCTTGAACTGCCACCAGTGAAAATTCACTGTTCTATCCTGGCAGAAGACGCGATTAAAGCCGCCATTGCGGATTACAAAAGCAAACGTGAAGCAAAATAATTAAGAGTTGAGGTTTTTATGTCGATTACCTTAAGCGACAGTGCAGCAGCGCGAGTCAATACCTTCTTGTCAAACCGCGGTAAAGGGTTTGGTCTGCGTCTTGGCGTGAGAACGTCCGGTTGTTCAGGTATGGCCTATGTACTGGAATTTGTTGACGAGCCGGCGGCAGAAGATACCGTTTTCGAAGACAAAGGCGTGAAGGTTGTCATCGACGGTAAGAGCCTGCAATTTCTTGACGGCACGCAGCTCGACTTCGTGAAAGAAGGTCTGAACGAAGGGTTTAAATTTACTAACCCGAACGTCAAAGACGAGTGCGGTTGCGGCGAAAGCTTTAACGTCTGATTTTGAGTCCTGCCAACCCCACCATAGTTTTACGGCTGTGCGTGGGGTTTGTTTTAAATAGTTAACCCTGAGATCGTCATGGATTACTTCACTCTCTTTGGATTGCCAGCCGATTATCACGTAGACACTCAGGCCCTCGCGGCACGCTTCCAGGACCTGCAGCGTCAGAACCACCCTGACCGTTTTGCTAGCGGCAGCGACGCTGAACAGCTCGCGGCGGTTCAGCGTTCTGCGAACATCAACCAGGCATGGCAAACGCTGCGTCATCCGCTGACGCGTGCTGAATATCTGCTCTCCCTTCACGGCTTTGATCTTGCCTCCGAACAGCACACCGTGCGCGACACCGCGTTCCTGATGGAACAGCTGGAACTGCGCGAAGAGCTCGACGAAATTGAACAGGCGAAAGACACTGACCGTCTGGAAGGGCTTCTCAAGCGTATCAAATCGATGTACAGCCAACGTCAGCAGCAGATGGTGGCCGAACTTGATTCGCAGACGTGGGACGCGGCGGCGGATACCGTACGCAAACTGCGTTTTCTCGATAAACTCCAAAGCAGCGCTGAATTACTCGAAGAAAAGCTGCTCGATTTTTGATTCTGGAAGCTTAACATGGCCTTATTACAAATTAGTGAGCCGGGTCTGAGCGCCGCACCGCACCAGCGTCGTCTGGCGGTGGGTATTGACTTAGGCACCACCAATTCCCTGGTGGCTACCGTGCGTAGCGGTCAGGCAGAAACGCTGGCCGACAATCAGGGGCATCACCTGCTGCCTTCCGTTGTGCACTATCAGGAGCAGGGCCACGTGGTCGGCTACGATGCACGCACCAACGCCGCGCTGGATCCTGCCAACACCATTAGCTCCGTCAAACGCATGATGGGCCGCTCGCTGGCGGATATCCAGGCGCGTTACCCACACCTGCCGTACCAGTTCCAGGCAAGCGAAAACGGCCTGCCGATGCTGGTGACCAAGGCCGGTGTACTGAACCCGATCCGCGTCTCGGCCGATATCCTCAAAGCGCTGGCGGCTCGTGCCACCGAAACGCTTGAAGGCGAGCTTGATGGCGTGGTGATTACCGTTCCCGCTTACTTCGACGATGCACAGCGTCAGGGCACCAAAGACGCCGCGCGTCTGGCGGGCCTGCACGTGCTGCGTCTGCTGAACGAACCGACCGCCGCGGCGATTGCCTACGGCCTCGACTCCGGTCAGGAAGGGGTGATTGCCGTCTACGATTTGGGCGGCGGCACCTTCGATATCTCTATTCTGCGCCTGAGCCGCGGCGTGTTTGAGGTGCTGGCCACCGGCGGTGATTCCGCGCTGGGCGGCGACGACTTCGACCACCTGCTGGCCGACCATATCCGCGAACAGGCGGGCATTGCCGATCGCAGCGACAACCGCGTACAGCGCGAGCTGCTTGACGCCGCCATCGCCGCCAAAATCGCCCTGAGCGATGCCGACCGCGTGACCGTTGAGGTTGCAGGCTGGAAAGGTGAAGTGACCCGCGAACAGTTTAACGACCTGATTTCCGCGCTGGTGAAGCGCACGCTGCTGGCCTGCCGCCGCGCGCTGAAAGATGCGGGCGTGGAAGCCGAAGAGGTGCTGGAAGTGGTCATGGTCGGTGGTTCTACCCGCGTACCGCTGGTTCGTGAGCGCGTAGGTGAATTCTTTGGCCGCACGCCGCTGACCGCTATCGACCCGGATAAAGTGGTCGCCATTGGCGCCGCTGTTCAGGCTGATATTCTGGTCGGCAACAAGCCGGACAGCGAAATGCTGCTGCTCGACGTGATCCCGCTCTCTCTCGGCCTCGAAACCATGGGTGGCCTGGTTGAGAAGGTTATCCCGCGTAACACTACCATTCCGGTGGCACGAGCGCAGGAGTTCACCACCTTTAAAGACGGCCAGACCGCGATGTCCATCCACGTGATGCAGGGCGAACGCGAACTGGTGCAGGACTGCCGTTCACTGGCGCGCTTTGCGCTGCGCGGTATCCCGGCGCTACCGGCTGGCGGTGCGCACATTCGCGTGACCTTCCAGGTGGACGCCGACGGCCTGCTGAGCGTCACCGCCATGGAAAAATCCACCGGCGTTGAGTCGTCTATTCAGGTGAAGCCGTCCTACGGTCTGACCGATGGCGAAATCGCCACCATGATTCAGGATTCCATGAGCTATGCCGAGCAGGACGTGAAAGCACGTATGCTGGCAGAGCAGAAAGTGGAAGCCGCTCGCGTGCTGGAAAGCCTGCACAGCGCGCTGGCCGCTGATGCCGCGCTGTTAAGCGCCGCAGAGCGTCAGGAAATTGACGAGGCTGCCGCCGTGCTGAGCGCGGTTGCCGAGGGCAATGACACTGACGCCATAGAACAAGCCATTAAAAACGTTGACAAACAAACCCAGGAATTCGCCGCTCGCCGCATGGACCAATCCGTCCGTGTCGCGCTGAAAGGCCAATCCGTGGACGAGGTTTAATATGCCAAAGATTGTTTTTTTGCCACATCAGGACCTGTGTCCGGATGGCATCGTTGTGGAAGCTGAGACCGGTGAAACTATTCTGGATGCTGCGCTGCGTAGCGGTATCGAGATTGAACACGCCTGCGAAAAATCCTGTGCCTGCACCACCTGCCACTGCATCGTGCGTGAAGGCTTCGACTCGCTGCCAGAAAGCACCGAAGACGAAGACGATATGCTGGATAAAGCCTGGGGGCTGGAACCAGATAGCCGCCTGAGCTGCCAGGCCCGCGTAACGGATGAAGACCTGGTGGTCGAAATTCCGCGTTACACAATTAACCACGCGCGCGAGCACTAAGAGGATAGTATGGGACTTAAGTGGACTGACAGCCGCGAAATCGGCGAAGCGCTATACGATGCTTACCCGGATACCGATCCGAAAACGGTGCGCTTTACCGACATGCACCAGTGGATTTGCGACCTCGAAGATTTTGATGACGATCCTCAGGCATCAAATGAAAAAGTTCTTGAGGCAATTCTGCTAGTCTGGTTGGATGAAGCAGACTAAGTCACATAACGGGCTGCCATTCGGCGGCCCGTTTGCTAATAAGGATAAAAAAATGACAGAAGCCATGAAAATTACCCTTTCTACTCAGCCAGCCGATGCGCGCTGGGGTGAAAAAGCGGCCTATAGCATTAATGATGAAGGTATTGTCCTGCACCTGACCGGCCGCGACGATGCGGGTCTTATCCAGCGCGCGGCGCGTAAGATCGACGGCATGGGCATCAAGCATGTTGCGCTGGCTGGCGAAGGCTGGAATGTTGATCTGGCGTGGGCTTTCTGGGCGGGCTACAAAGGGCCAAAAGGCACCCGTCAGGTTGAATGGCCTGAACTGGACGACGCACAGCGCCAGGAACTGGACAACCGTCTTATCTACATTGATTGGGTTCGCGACACTATCAACGCCCCGGCGGAAGAACTGGGGCCGGAACAGCTGGCGCAGCGTGCGGTTGACCTGCTGTGCGGTGTGGCGTGCGACAACGTCTCTTATCGCATCACCAAAGGCGAAGATCTGCGTGAGCAGGGTTACGCTGGCCTGCACACCGTGGGTCGTGGTTCCGAACGTCCACCGGTGCTGCTGGCGCTGGACTACAACCCAACGGGCGATAAAGAAGCACCGGTTTACGCTTGCCTGGTCGGTAAAGGGATTACCTTCGACTCCGGCGGCTACAGCATCAAACAGAGTGCGTTCATGGACTCCATGAAGTCCGACATGGGCGGTGCGGCGACGGTGACCGGCGCGCTGGCGCTGGCGATTACTCGTGGCCTGAACAAGCGCGTAAAACTGTACCTGTGCTGCGCGGACAACCTGATCAGCGGTAATGCCTTCAAGCTTGGCGATATCATCCACTACCGTAACGGTAAAAATGTGGAAGTGATGAACACGGATGCGGAAGGTCGCCTGGTGCTGGCCGACGGCCTGATTGACGCTAGCGCGCAGAAGCCTGAGCTTATCATCGATGCGGCAACCCTGACCGGGGCGGCCAAAACCGCGCTGGGCAACGATTACCACGCGCTGTTCAGCTTTGACGACAAGCTGGCTAACCGCCTGCTGGCGAGCGCCAGTGCGGAAAATGAAGCCTTCTGGCGTCTGCCGCTGGCGGAGTTCCACCGCAACCAGCTGCCGTCTAACTTTGCTGAGCTGAACAACACCGGCAGCGCGGCCTACCCGGCGGGCGCAAGCACCGCGGCGGGCTTCCTGTCCCACTTCGTAGAGAACTATCACGAAGGTTGGCTGCACATCGACTGTTCCGCCACCTACCGTAAAGCGGCCGTTGAGCAGTGGTCGGCGGGTGCAACCGGGCTGGGCGTGCGGACTATCGCGAATCTGTTGACCGCGTAGGCCGGATAAGCGTAGCGCCATCCGGCAAAATACTGGCGGGGGCGCTTCGCTTGCCCGCCCTACAGTAACCATTGAATTTGTGGCCTTATGTCTGAAAGCAAAAACGAACTCGAAACGCTGCTGGAACAAGCGGCGACCGAACCCGCTCATCGTCCGGCCTTTTTCCGCACCTTGCTGGAATCCACCGTCTGGGTTCCCGGCAGCGCGGCTGACGACCAGCAGGTTGTTGACGACAGCGCCTTAGAATTACAACACTGGGAAAAAGACGATGGCACCTCCGTCATCCCGTTTTTCACCTCGCTGGAAGCTCTGAAAGAGGCGGTGACTACCGAGCAGGCCTTCGTGGTCATGCCGGTACGTACGTTGTTTGAAATGACCCTCGGTGAGACGCTGTTCCTGAACGCAAAGCTGCCGACCGGCAAAGAGTTTACTCCGCGTGAAATCAGTCACCTGATCGGCGAAGAGGGTAATCCGCTCAGCACGCAGGAAGTGCTCGAAGGCGGCAGCGCGCTGCTGCTCTCTGAAGTGGCAGAGCCACCGGCTCAGATGGTGGAGTCGCTGACTACGCTGTTTAAAACCCTGAAAACGGTGAAACGTGCGTTTATCTGTTCCATTAAAGAGCGTGCGGACGAGCAGCCGAATCTGCTGATCGGTATTGAAGCGGAAGGGGATATCGAAGAGATTATTCACGCCGCTGGCAGCGTGGCGACCGACACTCTACCGGGTGACGAGCCGATTGATATCTGTCAGGTAGTAGAAGGCGAGAAGGGCATCAGCCACTTTATGCTCGCCCATATCACGCCGTTCTATGAAAAACGCTGGGGCAGCTTCCTGCGTGATTTTAAGCAGAACCGAATCATTTGAAACCAGGCCGGATGGCGGCGTAAACGCGTTATCCGGCCTACCATTGTAGCCCGGGCGAGGCGTTTACGCCGACCCCGGGATGGCTTTACACCTGAGGCTCAATCGGCAAATCGTCGCGCGCGCCCCATTCGCTCCAGGCGCCGTCATACAGCACCACCTCTTTTGCATCCAGCGTTTTCAGCGCCAGCAGCACTACCGCCGCCGTCACGCCGGAACCACAGCTGGTGATAATCGGCTGGCTAAGATCAACGCCCTGACGGGCAAAAATCGCTTCCAGCTCGTCCGTGGTTTTCAGTTCACCGTTAAAGGTAAGCTCGTTCCATGGCACGTTCAGCGCACCGGGAATATGGCCGCGGCGCAGACCGGGACGCGGTTCATCCACTTCAGCATTAAAACGACCGGCTGGACGTGCATCGACAATCTGCACCGAGCGCTCATGGCTTGCCAGCAGCACATCGGTCAGACGTACAACGGCCTCGGCGTTAAACTTAACCTCAAATTCGCCTTCACCGGCATCAACATCGCCTTTTTCGAGCAGCAGTTCATCGCGCTGCCAACCCGCGAGGCCGCCTGCCAGAATAGAAACGTTTTCCACGCCGAAGGTTTTCAGCATCCACCACGCGCGCGGCGCGGAGAACAGGTTACCTTCGTCATAGACCACCAGATGCTTATCGCTGTTGACGCCCAGTTCGCGCATGGCAACAGCGAAGGCTTCAGGACGCGGCATCATGTGCGGCAATGAAGTGGTATGGTCGGAAAGCGCTTCGATATCAAAGAACAGCGCGCCAGGCAGATGACCCGCGCGGTATTCGCCCGCCATATCCCGGTGCTCCTGCCCTGGAGGTGCCATCCGGGCATCAATGATTTGAACTGCCGGGTCGTTAATGTGCTCAGCCAGCCAATCGGCGGCGACAAAGAAAGAGGTGGTCATGAGGTGCCTCCATTTGCAAACGTAAAGGAATTGTCGACGTTTTCCCTTAGGCTGACAAGTTAACTACGCCCTGGTTGTGATTGAGGCGATAGGGAATCTGAAAAGGATGTCCGGAAATGACCGTTCTATTGGTAAAAGTCACGTTTGCGCATAATACTATGTCAATTAACGAAATAGAGACTTAACGTCAGAGGTTCTAAGGATGAAACCGTTCCGTTTAGCCGTGCTTGCTATGCTGACCGCCACGCTTCTTGTCGGATGTGACGATAGCAAGAAAGCGCCGGATGCCAAACCCGCCGCTTCCGCATCGCAGAAAGCCGCGCCCGCCAAACCAGATGCTGCACAGTTGGAAAAGCTGGCTCAACAAAGCCAGGGTAAAGCGCTTACGCTACTTGATGCCTCTGAAGTGCAGCTCGATGGTGCCGCCACGCTGGTGTTGACCTTCTCTATTGCGCTTAACCCCGATCAGGATTTCAGCAAAACCGTCCACGTTGTGGATAAGAAAAGCGGCAAGGTTGACGGCGCCTGGGAGCTAGCACCCAACCTGAAAGAGTTGCGCCTACGCCATCTTGAGCCTAAGCGCGACCTTATTGTGACCGTCGACCCTGAACTGGCGGCGCTGAATAAAGCGACCTTCGGTACCAGCGTTGAAAAAACGCTGACCACCCGAGATATTGCGCCAAGCGTTGGTTTTGCCAGCCGTGGCTCTCTGCTGCCCGGTAAAGTGGTTGAAGGGCTGCCGGTGATGGTGCTCAACGTGCCACACGTCGACGTTAACTTCTTCCGCGTGAAGCCGGAGTCGCTGGCGGCGTTTGTCAGCCAGTGGGAGTACCGCAGTTCGCTCAGCAATTGGGAATCTGATGAACTGCTGAAAATGGCGGACCTCGTCTATACCGGACGTTTTGACCTGAACCCGGCGCGCAACACGCGGGAGAAATTGCTGCTGCCGCTGAAAGATATCGCGCCGCTGCAGCAGTCTGGCGTTTATATTGCGGTGATGAATCCGGCCGGACAATACAGCTACAGCAATGCCGCTACGCTCTTTACCTTAAGCGATGTTGGCGTATCGCTGCACCGCTACCACAATCAGCTGGATGTCTTCACTCAGAGCCTCGAGAACGGCGCTGCCCAGTCGGCGGTTGAGCTGACGCTGCTTAACGACAAAGGGCAAACGCTGGCTCAGGCCAACAGCGATAGCCAGGGCCATGCCACCCTCAAAACCGATAAAGACGCCGCGCTGCTGCTGGCACGAAAAGAGGGGCAAACCACTTTACTCGACCTGAAACTTCCGGCGCTGGATCTGGCCGAGTTCGATATTGCGGGGGACCCGGGCTACAGCAAACAGTTCTTTATGTTTGGCCCTCGAGATCTTTATCGTCCCGGTGAAACGGTGATCCTCAACGGTTTGCTGCGCGACGGTGACGGCAAGCCGCTGCCAGAACAGCCGGTGAAGCTGGAGGTGGTGAAACCGGACGGGCAAGTCATTCGTAGCGTGGTGAGCCAGCCGGTCAACGGCCTGTATCAGTTTACCTACCCGCTGGACGCTAGCGCGGCAACCGGCATGTGGCATATTCGCGCTAACACTGGCGATAACCAACTGCGCGAGTGGGATTTCCACGTTGAAGATTTTATGCCCGAACGCATGGCGCTGAACCTGACGCCGCAGTCCACACCGCTAGCACCGGGTGACGACGTGAAGTTTGACGTGGTGGGTTACTATCTTTACGGCGCGCCAGCCAGCGGTAACAGCCTGCAGGGTAAGCTCTTTTTACGTCCGCTACGCGAGGCCGTGGCCACGCTACCGGGTTTCCAGTTTGGTGATATTGCTGAAGAAAATACCTCCCGCAGCCTCGATGAAATGAACCTGACGCTGGACGGCAAAGGTCGTGGTGAGGTCACCACCGCCAGCCAGTGGCAGGAAACGCACTCGCCGCTGCAGGTCATCCTGCAGGCAAGTTTGCTGGAGTCCGGCGGTCGCCCGGTAACCCGTCGTGCCACTCAGGCCATCTGGCCCGCGCCTGAACTGCCGGGTATTCGTCCGCAGTTCGCCAGCAAGGCGGTCTATGACTACCGCACCGACACCACGGTGAATCAACCGATCGTCGATGAAAACAGCCAGGCGTCGTTTGATATCGTTTACACCAATGCGCAGGGTGAAAAAAAGGCCGTTTCTGACCTTCAGGTTCGGCTAATCCGCGAACGCCGCGACTACTACTGGAACTGGTCGGAAAGCGACGGCTGGCAGTCCCGTTTTGATCAAAAAGATCTGGTCGAGGGCGAAGAATCGCTGAGCCTGAAAGCCGATGAAACCGGCAAGGTCAGCTTCCCGGTAGAGTGGGGCGCTTATCGGTTAGAGGTTAAAGCGCCTGACGACGCGGTGACCAGCGTGCGCTTCTGGGCCGGTTATAGCTGGCAGGACAACAGCGACGGCAGCGGTGCGGCGCGTCCGGACAGCGTCACCCTGAAGCTGGACAAACCGAACTACCGACCTGGCGATACCATTAAACTGCACGTCGCGGCCCCGGCGGCGGGGAAAGGCTATGCCATGGTGGAGTCCAGCGACGGCCCGCTGTGGTGGCAAGAAATCAACGTTCCGGCGGAAGGGCTGGATCTTTCCATTCCGGTGGATAAGAGCTGGAACCGTCACGATCTTTACCTCAGTGCGCTGGTGGTGCGCCCGGGTGATAAATCCCGCTCCGCCACGCCGAAACGGGCGGTGGGCGTGCTGCATCTACCGCTTGGCGATGAACAGCGTCGGCTGGGTGTGACGCTTGAAAGTCCGCAAAAAATGCGGCCAAACCAGCCGCTGACCGTCAAGGTGAAGGTGAACCGCAAAGAGGGCGATACGCCGAAGCAGGTGAACGTGCTGCTTTCCGCCGTGGATAGCGGCGTGCTGAACATTACCGACTACACCACCCCCGACCCGTGGCAGGCGTTCTTCGGCCAGAAACGTTACGGCGCGGATATCTATGACATCTACGGGCAGGTGATTGAAGGCCAGGGGCGATTGGCGAGCCTGCGCTTTGGCGGCGATGGTGATGAACTTAACCGCGGCGGTAAACCGCCGGTTAACCACGTCACGATTATTGCCCAGCAGGCACAGCCCGTCACGCTTGATGAAAACGGCGAAGGCACCATTACGATGCCGATTGGTGATTTTAACGGCGAGCTTCGCGTGATGGCGCAGGCCTGGACGGCGGAAGATTTTGGCAGCGCTGAGTCTAAAGTGGTAGTCGCCGCGCCGGTGGTGGTTGAGCTGAATACGCCGCGCTTTATGGCCGGTGGTGACAGCGCGCGACTGACGCTGGACGTAACCAACCTGACGGACAAACCGCAGACGCTCAACGTTCAATTAGCGGCCAGCGGCCTGCTACAGCTGAAAGGCGCACAGCCGGAGCCGGTTACGCTGGAGCCTGGTGTACGCCATACGCTTTTTGTCCCAGTTAGCGCTGGCGAAGGCTACGGTGATGGTGAAGTCAATGTCACGGTGACGGGGATGACGCTACCGGGTGAAACTCTGGCCGACTTCCACAAACAGTGGAAAATCGGCGTGCGTCCGGCCTATCCGGCACAAACCGTCAATAGCGGCGCGGTGCTACAACCGGGTGAAAGCTGGAACGTTCCGGAAAACCAGCACCTGAACTTCTCACCGGCTACGCTACAGGGGCAGCTGCTGTTAAGCGGTAAACCACCGCTGAATCTGGCCCGCTATATTCGCGAACTGAAGGCCTATCCGTACGGCTGCCTGGAGCAGACCGCCAGCGGCCTCTTCCCGCAGCTTTATACCAACGCCGCGCAGCTTAAAACGTTGGGCATTGTCGGTGATAGCGACGACAAACGTCGCGCGGCGGTGGATATCGGGATTTCGCGTCTGCTGCAAATGCAGAAAGATAACGGCGGCTTCGCGCTGTGGGATAAAGACGGCCCGGAAGAGTACTGGCTGACCGCCTACGCGATGGACTTCCTGGTGCGCGCGGGTGAGCAGGGCTATAGCGTACCGGCAGAGGCGATTAACAAAGGCAATAACCGTATGCTGCGCTATTTGCAGGAGCCGGGGCTGATGAACGTACGTTATACCGACGATAACGCGGCAAGCCGCTTCGCGATTCAGGCCTATGCAGGTCTGGTGCTGGCACGGCAGCAAAAAGCGCCGCTTGGCGCGCTGCGTGAACTGTGGGAGCGTCGTGCTCAGGCGGGTTCCGGCCTGCCGCTAATGCAGCTAGGTATTGCGCTGAAAGCGATGGGGGATGCACCGCGCAGCGAACAGGCTATCCAGCTTTCGCTCACCACCAAACGTGAGGATCAGCGGCGCTGGCTGGCGGATTACGGCAGTGCGCTTCGCGATAACGCGCTGATGCTATCGCTGCTGGAAGAGAACAAGCTCCTGCCTGACGCGCAAAACACGCTGCTGCAAACGCTCTCCGAGCAGGCGTTCAGCGAGCGCTGGCTGTCGACCCAGGAGAACAATGCGCTGTTCCTGGCGGCGAAAGGTGTACTGGACCTGCCGGGCAACTGGCAGGCGCAAACCTCGTTTGAAAGCCAGCCGCTGCAAGGGGAGAAAGCCCTGACGCGAAATCTCGACGGTGACCAGCTTTCTACCTTGACGGTGACGAACAAGGGTGAACAGCCGCTGTGGCTGCGCCTTGATAGCACAGGGTATCCGGAGAATGCGCCTGCGGCGTCAAGCAACGTGCTGCATATCGAGCGGCAGTTCTACGGCACCGACGGGCAGCGTAAATCGCTCTCATCATTGCGCAGCGGTGAACTGGTACTGGTGAAGCTGGACGTTAACGCCAGCCAGAACGTACCGGATGCCCTGGTTGTTGATATGCTGCCGGCGGGTCTGGAGTTAGAAAACCAGAACCTGGCGAACAGCAGCGCCAATCTACAGGACAACGGCGCTGAGGTGCAGGAGTGGCTAAACCAGATGCAGCAGGCGGATATCCAGCATATGGAATTCCGCGACGATCGCTTTGTGGCGGCGGTTTCGGTGAGCGCCAATCAACCGGTGACGCTTATCTACCTCGCTCGTGCGGTGATGCCGGGCACCTACCGCGTGCCGCCGTCTCAGGTTGAGTCTATGTATGTTCCGGGCTGGCGCGCCGTTGGGGCAGCGGACGATATGCTAATCGTTGTGCCGTAGGATGCGTCTTGCCTGGATTAAACGCCCCGTCTGGCGATGGCTAGCCGGGGCGGTCGTGTTGTTGTGCGCTGTCGTTGTGCTGGCTGATAAACTCTGGCCGTTGCCGCTCCATGAGGTCACCCCCGCTCGGGTAGTAGTGGCGGAGGACGGCAGCCCGCTGTGGCGTTTTGCCGATGCGCAGGGGATCTGGCGCTATCCGGTGACTATCGAAGAGGTGTCGCCGCGCTATCTTGATGCTCTCATTCAGTATGAAGACCGCTGGTTCTGGGATCATCCCGGCGTGAATCCGTTATCTATTGCGCGTGCGGCCTGGCAGGATGTGACTTCGGGGCGCGTAGTGTCCGGCGGCAGCACCCTGACCATGCAGGTAGCGCGCTTGCTCGACCCACACCCGCGAACCTTCGGCGGAAAATTTCGCCAGCTCTGGCGCGCGATGCAGCTGGAGTGGCACCTCTCTAAACGAGACATCCTTACTCTTTACCTCAATCGTGCCCCGTTTGGCGGCACGCTACAGGGTATTGGCGCGGCAAGCTGGGCCTATCTGGGTAAGCCTCCCGCCCAGCTGAGCTACGCCGATGCTGCACTGCTGGCGGTGTTGCCGCAGGCACCGAGCCGCCTGCGCCCGGACCGCTGGCCCGCTCGCGCTCAGGCGGCGCGTAATAAAGTGCTGGACCGCATGCTGGTGCAAAAGGTCTGGTCGGCCGAGGTGGTGAAAGAGGCGAAAGAGGAGCCGGTCTGGCTGTTTCCACGGCAAATGCCGCAGCTTGCACCGCTCTTTTCACGTCATATGCTGGCTCGCAGTCGGGATGAGAAAGTGGTCACGACTCTGAATGCCGGGTTACAGCGCCAGCTTGAAGAGATGGCTCTGAACTGGAAATCGCGCCTGCCGCCGCGTAGTTCGCTCGCGATAGTGGTGGTGGATAATCGAGACATGAAAGTACGCGGCTGGGTGGGCTCAGTGGATATCTCCGATGACAGCCGGTTTGGTCATGTCGATATGGTGACGGCGGTTCGCTCGCCGGGCTCGGTGCTGAAACCGTTTTTGTACGGCATGGCGCTCGACAGCGCGTTGATCCATCCGGCTTCGCTGTTGCAGGATGTGCCACGGCGAGTAGGTGACTACCGACCCGGCAATTTTGACAGCGGTTTTCACGGCCCGGTAAGCATGAGCGATGCGCTGGTGCGTTCATTGAATCTTCCGGCGGTGCAGGTGCTGGATGCCTACGGGCCTAAGCAGTTCGCTGCTCGTTTGCGTAATGCCGGGCTGCCGTTGATTTTGCCTGCGGGGGCGGAGCCAAACTTGTCGCTGATTCTTGGTGGCTCGGGGGCAAGGCTTGCGGATATTACCGCCGCCTATAGCGCCTTCGCCCGTCATGGCAAAGTGGGCAAACTGCGCCTGCTGGCCAGCGATCCGTTGGTAGAGCGCCCCTTGCTCTCTGCGGGGGCGGCGTGGATTATTCGCCGCATTCTTGCCGGAGAAGCCCAGCCGGTGCCCGATGCCTCATTACCGCAGGTCGTGCCGCTGGCATGGAAAACCGGTACCAGCTATGGCTATCGCGATGCGTGGGCCATTGGCGTAAACGCTCGCTATAGCATTGGTATCTGGACGGGCAGACCGGACGGCACGCCGGTAGCCGGGCAGTTTGGTTTTGCCAGCGCGATTCCGCTGCTCAATCAGGTGAGTAACCTGCTGCTGGCCAGCACTACGCGCCAGCAGGAAGGCCGCGACCAGCGCCCTGCATCGGTAAGCTCGGCGGAGATTTGCTGGCCAGGTGGGCAACCCTTGCCGGCTGGAGATAGTAACTGCCGCCGACGGCTGTCCACCTGGGTGCTGGATAACAGCCTGCCGCCGACGCTGCTGCTGCCGGAGCAAGAAGGGATGCAGGGAATTCGTTTCCCGCTGTGGCTGGACGCTGAAGGTAAGCGCGTCGCGGCGGATTGTCCTGACGCCCGTGAAATCACGCTCGACGTCTGGCCGCTGCCGCTGGAGCCGTGGCTGCCCGCCGGAGAGCGCCGCGCCGCGCGACTGCCGCCGGTTTCGACGAGTTGCCCGCCGCGCCAATTGCAGAATGCCGCCCCGCTGATGCTTTCCGGTATTCGTGAAGATGCGGTGATTCGACGTTTGCCCGGTGAGCCGAGCGCAAAAGTCGTGCTGCAGGCAAGCGGTGGGGAAGGGCGACGCTGGTGGTTCCTCAACGGTGAACCGCAGGCGAGTGCAGGCGATAGTCTGACGTTAACGCTGACAGACCCGGCGGCTTATCAACTGGTGGTGATGGATGAAGCAGGGCAGACGTCGGTGGTGAATTTTACGCTACAGTGAGTGACGTTGCCGGTTGGTGCTGCGCTTACCCGGCCTACAATATGGCATCGACCCGTAGGCCCGATAAGCGTAGCGCCATCGGGCAAAACCGGCGCGCAATAACCAAACCGAGCGTGTTACAAAATGTGTTGCTTAAAAGTGTTTTATTTTAAAAAAATGTTACCTTCATCCATAGGCAACGACGCATCCGGTCTTTATAATCCGCGCCAGGTCATACAACTGCTGTATGCACGACAACATAAAATTAGAGGTAATCATGGCTATTGAACGTACTTTTTCCATCATCAAACCAAACGCGGTGGCAAAAAACGTTATTGGCAGCATCTTCTCTCGCTTTGAATCAGCAGGGTTTAAGATTGTTGGCACCAAAATGCTGCACCTGACCGTTGAGCAGGCTCGTGGCTTCTACGCTGAGCACGATGGTCGTCCATTCTTCGACGGTCTGGTTGAGTTCATGACCTCCGGCCCAATCGTGGTTTCCGTACTGGAAGGTGAAAACGCCGTTCAGCGTCACCGTGACCTGCTGGGCGCAACCAACCCAGACAACGCGCTGGCTGGCACGCTGCGTGCTGACTACGCGGACAGCTTCACCGAAAACGGCACCCACGGTTCTGACTCCGTAGAATCCGCCGCACGCGAAATCGCTTTCTTCTTCGCAGAAGGCGAAGTGTGCCCACGTACCCGCTAAGGGCACGTTTACACTTTATTTAGCGAATGCCGCGTGCAGACGTGGCATCCGTGCGCCAGAATTTGTACAATGCAGCGCCCCCGGAATAGCAGACCGCTTTCCTGGGGCGCTTCTTTTTATCAACCCTCCAGGGGCCATAACGTGTAACAACGAGGCCGGAATAGAAAATGTCTGAACAAATTGTCACGCCTGAGAGCGCCATCCCGGCGGTTCCCAACAAAGATGGAAAAATTAACCTGCTGGATCTTAGCCGTCCGCAGATGCGCGAGTTTTTTAAAGACTTAGGCGAAAAACCCTTCCGCGCCGACCAGGTGATGAAGTGGATGTACCACTACTGCTGCGACGACTTTGATGAAATGACTGACATCAACAAAGTCCTGCGCGGCAAGCTCAAAGAAGTTGCTGAAATTCGCGCCCCGGAAGTGGTGGAAGAGCAGCGTTCATCTGACGGCACCATCAAATGGGCGATTGCCGTTGGCGATCAGCGCGTTGAAACCGTTTATATTCCAGAAGACGATCGCGCCACCCTGTGCGTCTCTTCACAGGTCGGTTGTGCATTAGAGTGTAAATTCTGCTCTACGGCTCAGCAGGGCTTTAACCGTAACCTGCGGGTATCGGAAATTATCGGCCAGGTCTGGCGCGCGGCGAAAATCGTCGGTGCCGTCAAAGCGACCGGCGTACGTCCTATCACCAACGTGGTGATGATGGGCATGGGGGAACCCCTGCTGAACCTGACCAACGTGGTTCCAGCAATGGAAATCATGCTGGACGATTTCGGTTTTGGTCTCTCTAAACGTCGCGTTACCCTGTCTACCTCAGGCGTTGTGCCTGCGCTGGACAAACTGGGCGACATGATTGACGTGGCGCTGGCTATTTCCCTGCACGCACCGAACGACACCATCCGTGACGAAATTGTACCTATCAACAAAAAGTACAATATCGCGACGTTCCTGGAATCCGTTCGTGGCTACATTTCGAAGTCCAACGCCAATCAGGGCCGCGTGACCATCGAATACGTGATGCTTGACCACGTCAACGACGGTACCGAGCATGCGCATGAGCTGGCTGCACTGCTGAAAGATACGCCGTGCAAGATCAACCTCATTCCGTGGAACCCGTTCCCGGGTGCGCCGTATGGTCGCAGCTCTAACAGCCGTATCGACCGTTTCTGTAAAGTGTTGATGGGCTACGGTTTTACCACTATCGTGCGTAAAACTCGCGGAGATGACATTGATGCCGCCTGCGGTCAGTTGGCCGGTGATGTTATCGACCGTACCAAGCGTACAATGCGTAAGCGTATGCAGGGTGAAACCATCGAAGTAAAAGCGCTGTAATTCAGCGTGACGAGCGCCTGAAAGGGCGCACGTAGAGTCAAGTGCTTAAGGATTAGGCGAAACGTACTGATCTGGTTAATAATTACGGTGCGTTTCGACAAGTATTGAGGCAGTATGTAGCGTTGCAATTACAGCGTGAATACTGCCTTTGACGCTGTTTTGGATAGGGTACACCCGACAGCCAGTCTGTCAGTTCGAACACACGACCGGATGTTTCGCGGTGCGGGCAAGATTCCGCATCAGAACCTTAAATTTCACGAATCAGCAGTTGTAGCGAATGAATACTGAAACCAACCACGACCAACAAGAAGCACAGACCACGGGTGTCCGTTTGCGTAATGCCCGTGAACAACTCGGACTCAGCCAGCAAGCCGTTGCAGAACGCTTGTGCCTGAAGGTTTCCACCGTTCGTGATATTGAAGAAGATAAGGCGCCTGCTGAACTCGCTTCAACATTCTTGCGTGGTTATATCCGTTCCTACGCTCGCCTCGTGCATATCCCCGAGGAAGAGCTGCTGCCGATGATGGAAAAGCAAGCGCCGGTACGCGCGGCGAAAGTCGCACCGATGCAGACCTTCTCCTTGGGTAAACGTCGCAAAAAACGCGATGGCTGGCTGATGAGCTTTACCTGGCTCGTGCTGTTCGTGGTGGTCGGTTTAACCGTCGCCTGGTGGTGGCAGAACCACAAAGCGCAGCAGGAAGAGATCACCACCATGGCCGATCAGTCCTCCGTTGAGCTGAAAGCGAACGGCAGCGACGCGCAGGATATCCCGCTGAACACTGGCGCGGATGCTAACCAGGCTCCAACAACCGCTGATTCCGCAACAGCACCAGATACCGCGACCGCCGCACCAACGGATGCCGCACCATCTGCGACTACCGCACCAGCAGCGACAGCACAGAATAACGCCGTTGTGGCACCGTCTCAGGCTAACGTCGACGGTACCGTAGCGCAAACCACAACTCCTGCACCACAGACCGCTACGCCGGGCGCACTGCCAACTGACTCGGCTCAGACAACTGCCCCGGTTGCTGATGGCAACGCGCTGGTGATGAACTTCTCCGCCGACTGCTGGCTGGAAGTCACCGACGCTACCGGTAAGAAACTGTTCAGCGGCCTGCAGCGTAAAGGTGGTAACCTGAACCTGAGCGGTCAGGCACCTTACAAACTGAAAATTGGTGCACCGGCCGCAGTACAGATTGAATACCAGGGTAAACCTGTCGATCTGAGCCGCTTTATCAGAACTAACCAGGTTGCGCGCCTGACCGTGAGTGCTGAACAATCACCAGCACAATAACAGACGCGTAATGCGGGAGATTTTTCATGCACAACCAGGCTCCAATTCAACGTAGAAAATCCACACGCATTTACGTTGGGAACGTGCCGATCGGCGATGGGGCTCCTATCGCCGTACAGTCGATGACCAATACGCGCACAACAGACGTTGAAGCGACGGTTAATCAAATTAAGGCGTTAGAACGCGTTGGGGCGGATATCGTTCGCGTATCCGTACCGACGATGGACGCTGCAGAAGCCTTCAAGCTTATCAAACAGCAGGTTAACGTCCCGCTGGTTGCCGATATTCACTTCGACTACCGTATTGCCCTGAAAGTGGCGGAGTACGGCGTTGACTGCCTGCGCATTAACCCGGGTAACATCGGCAACGAAGAGCGTATTCGCATGGTTGTTGACTGCGCTCGCGATAAAAACATCCCTATCCGTATCGGCGTTAACGCCGGGTCGCTGGAAAAAGATCTGCAGGAAAAATACGGCGAGCCTACGCCGCAGGCGCTGCTGGAATCAGCCATGCGTCACGTGGATCACCTCGATCGTCTGAACTTCGATCAGTTTAAAGTCAGCGTGAAAGCGTCAGACGTTTTCCTGGCAGTGGAATCTTATCGCCTGTTGGCGAAACAGATCGATCAACCGCTGCACCTTGGGATCACCGAAGCGGGCGGCCTGCGTAGCGGCTCCGTGAAGTCGGCGATTGGCCTTGGTCTGCTGCTGTCCGAAGGGATCGGCGATACGCTGCGCGTTTCGCTGGCGGCGGATCCGGTTGAAGAGATCAAAGTTGGTTTCGATATTCTGAAATCACTGCGCATCCGCGCGCGCGGGATCAACTTCATCGCCTGTCCAACCTGTTCACGTCAGGAATTTGACGTTATCGGGACGGTCAACGCGCTGGAACAGCGTCTCGAAGATATCATCACCCCGATGGACGTATCGATCATCGGCTGCGTGGTAAACGGCCCTGGCGAAGCGCTGGTGTCGACGCTGGGCGTGACCGGCGGCAACAAAAAAAGCGGCCTGTACGAAGACGGCGTGCGTAAAGACCGCGTTGATAACGACGATATGATTAGCCAGCTTGAAGCAAGAATCCGCGCGAAAGCCTCGGTGCTTGATGAAGCGCGCCGTATCGACGTTCAGCAGGTTGAAAAATAACGAGATGGGAAGCGGCTTGCTTCCTGTGTATGATTGAACCCCAGGCGCTGAACGCGCTGAGGGTTCATTTTTATATATAAAGAGAATTAACGTGGCAAAAAACATTCAAGCCATTCGCGGCATGAACGATTATCTGCCTGGCGAAACCGCCATCTGGCAGCGCATTGAAGGCACACTCAAGCAGGTGCTCGGCAGCTACGGTTATAGCGAAATCCGTTTGCCGATTGTAGAGCAGACCCCGTTGTTCAAACGCGCTATCGGTGAAGTGACCGACGTGGTTGAAAAAGAGATGTATACCTTCGAAGACCGCAATGGCGATAGCCTGACGCTGCGTCCGGAAGGTACTGCGGGCTGTGTACGCGCCGGCATCGAACATGGTCTTCTGTACAATCAGGAGCAGCGTCTGTGGTACATCGGGCCGATGTTCCGCCACGAGCGCCCTCAGAAAGGACGTTATCGCCAGTTCCATCAGCTGGGTTGCGAAGTCTTCGGTCTGCAGGGCCCTGACATCGACGCAGAGCTGATTATGCTGACTGCGCGCTGGTGGCGTGCGCTGGGTATCTCTGAACACGTGAATCTGGAGCTGAACTCCATCGGTTCTCTGGAAGCTCGAGCCAACTACCGTGACGCGCTGGTCGCTTTCCTTGAGCAACACGTTGAAGTGCTGGATGAAGACTGCAAACGTCGTATGTACAGCAACCCGCTGCGCGTGCTGGATTCCAAAAACGCAGACGTTCAGGCGCTGCTGAATGACGCTCCTGCGCTTGGCGACTATCTGGATGAAGAATCCCGTGAGCACTTTGCTGGCCTGTGCGCACAGCTTGATGCTGCCGGTATCGCCTACACCGTTAACCAGCGTCTGGTTCGCGGCCTGGACTACTACAACCGTACCGTTTTCGAATGGGTTACCAACAGCCTCGGCTCGCAGGGTACCGTGTGTGCCGGCGGTCGTTATGATGGTCTGGTTGAGCAGTTAGGCGGCCGCGCTACCCCTGCGGTAGGCTTCGCGATGGGTCTGGAACGTCTTGTTTTATTAGTTCAGGCAGTTAATCCGGAATTTAAAGCAGATCCTGTTGTCGATATATACCTGGTTGCTTCAGGCACCGATACTCAGTCAGCCGCAATGCGTCTGGCAGAACAGGTGCGTGATGCATTACCGGGTGTAAAACTGATGACCAACCACGGCGGCGGCAACTTTAAGAAACAGTTCGCGCGCGCTGATAAATGGGGCGCACGTATTGCCCTGGTTCTGGGTGAGTCAGAAGTTGAGCAAGCCACTGTTGTCGTGAAGGATTTGCGCTCTGGTGAGCAGACAACCGTAACGCAGGAAGGCGTTGCCGCGCATTTGCGCACTATTCTGGGTTAATCTCCAGGACATCATTATCAGGAGAAGGGCTGCGTGGAAATAAATAACGAAAACGATCAGGTTGAGGCGCTTAAAAGCTTCTTTGCTGAAAATGGCAAAGCGCTGGCCGTTGGGGTAATTTTAGGGATCGGTGCGCTGGTTGGCTGGCGTTACTGGAATTCCCATCAGGTAGACTCGGCCCGGGAATCTTCCGCGGCTTACGAAAATGCCGTTTCTTCTCTTAGTTCAGGGAAACCGGAAGCGCTGGCCGCGGCTCAGAAATTTGCCGCAGAGACCAAAAACACCTATGGTGCGTTTGCCTCTCTGGAACTGGCTCAGGTCTTCGTGGACAAAAGCGACCTTGCTCAGGCTGAAAAACAGCTGCAGCAGGGCCTGGCAGCCGCATCTGATGATAATCTGAAATCCGTTATCAGCCTGCGTCTGGCGCGCGTTCAGCTACAGCTGAAGCAGCCTGACGTTGCTCTGAAAACGCTGGAAGGCGTGAAGGGCGAAGGCTGGACGGCAATTGTTGCTGATTTACGCGGGGAAATCCTGCTCAGTAAAGGTGACAAGCAGGGCGCACGTGCGGCGTGGGAAGCTGGCGCTAAGAGCGATGCATCGCCCGCGCTGAGCGAAATGATGCGCATGAAAATTAATAATTTGTCCGTCTGAGAGGGACCCGATGCAATTGCGTAAATTACTTTTGCCAGGACTGCTTTCTGTCACTCTGTTGAGTGGTTGTTCACTGTTTAGCGGCGAAGAAGATGTTGTTAAAATGTCTCCTCTGCCAACCGTAGAAAACCAGTTTACGCCGTCTACCGCATGGGATGTTTCCGTCGGCAGCGGTATCGGTGATTTCTACTCCAACCTGCATCCGGCCTATGCGGACAGCGTGGTTTACGCGGCTGACCGTAAAGGTACCGTGAAAGCGTTGAACGCGGATGACGGGAAAGAAGTGTGGTCCGTTAACCTGGCAGAAAAAGATGGCTGGTTCTCTCGTAAGCCAGCGCTGCTCTCCGGCGGCCTGACCGTTGCCGGTGGCCACGTGTACGTGGGCAGCGAAAAAGCGCAGGTTTATGCGCTGGATGCGGGCGACGGCGCTGTTGTCTGGAAAACCACGGCAGCAGGCGAAGTGCTTTCTCGTCCAACCGTCAGCGATGGCCTGGTTCTGGTTCACACCAGCAACGGTCAGCTGCAGGCGCTGGATGAAAACAGCGGCGTTGTGAAATGGACGGTGAACCTGGATATGCCAGCGCTTTCTCTGCGCGGCGAATCTGCACCGGCTGTTGCTTATGGCGCGGCGATTGTTGGCGGCGATAACGGTCGCGTGAGCGCGGTACTGATGCAGCAGGGTCAAATGATCTGGCAGCAGCGTATTTCTCAGGCTACCGGCTCTACCGAAATCGACCGTCTGAGCGATGTAGATACCACTCCGGTTATCGTGAATGGCGTTGTCTACGCGTTAGCCTACAATGGTAACCTGACGGCGCTGGATCTGCGTAGCGGTCAGATTATGTGGAAACGCGAGCTGGGCTCGGTGAACGACTTCATCGTTGACGGCGACCGTATCTACATCGTTGACCAGAATGACCGTCTGCTGGCGCTGACCACCGACGGTGGCGTGACCCTGTGGACGCAGAGCGATCTGCTGCACCGTCTGCTGACCTCTCCGGCGCTGTATAATGGCAGCCTGGTGGTAGGTGATGCAGAAGGCTACATGCACTGGATTAACCCGGAAGATGGCCGTTTCGTGGCTCAGCAAAAAGTTGACAGCGCGGGCTTCCTGACGGACCCGGTTGTTGCCGACGGTAAACTGCTGATTCAGGCGAAAGACGGTACGGTTTACGCGATTACGCGTTAACACCGGCGTTAATTCGGCAATGGACGGCTCCTGAATGCTCAGGGGCCGTTTGCTATTTATAGATTTTGTCAAAATTTTGAGTATATGAGGCTTTAACATGGTACCTGTGGTCGCGCTTGTCGGGCGCCCTAATGTTGGAAAATCCACGCTTTTTAACCGCCTGACGCGCACTCGTGATGCGCTGGTTGCGGATTTCCCGGGTCTGACTCGTGACCGTAAGTACGGTCGTGCTGAAGTTGAAGGGCGTGAGTTTATCTGTATCGATACCGGCGGTATCGATGGCACGGAAGAGGGCGTGGAAACGCGCATGGCGGAGCAGTCACTGTTGGCGATTGAAGAAGCCGACGTTGTGCTGTTTATGGTTGATGCACGTGCGGGGCTGATGCCTGCGGACGAAGGTATTGCCAAACATCTGCGTGCTCGTGAAAAGCCAACCTTCCTGGTGGCGAACAAAACGGACGGTATTGACCCGGATCAGGCCGTTGCTGACTTCTGGTCGCTGGGCCTTGGTGAAATCCACGCGATTGCGGCCTCTCATGGCCGTGGCGTGACCACCCTGCTGGAAACCGTTCTGCTGCCGTTCGTTGACGACATCAACCCGCCGGAAGAAGTGGACGAAGACGCCGAGTATTGGGCCAAATTCGACGCTGAAAATGGCGAAGGGGTAGAAGAGCCGGAAGACGACTTCAACCCGCAGGATTTGCCAATCAAAATCGCTATCGTCGGTCGCCCGAACGTAGGTAAGTCTACGCTTACTAACCGTATCCTCGGCGAAGACCGCGTGGTGGTTTACGATATGCCGGGCACTACCCGTGACAGTATCTATATCCCGATGGAGCGCGATGAGCGTGAATACGTGCTTATTGATACCGCAGGTGTGCGTAAGCGCGGCAAGGTAACGGATACGGTTGAGAAATTCTCCGTTATCAAAACCCTGCAGGCCATTGAAGATGCTAACGTTTGTCTGCTGGTCATTGATGCCCGTGAAGGTATCTCCGATCAAGACCTGTCGCTGCTGGGCTTTATCCTCAATAGTGGGCGCTCACTTGTTATCGTCGTCAACAAGTGGGACGGCCTGAGCATGGAAGTGAAAGAGCAGGTGAAAGAGACCCTGGACTACCGTCTGGGCTTTATCGACTTTGCTCGCGTACACTTTATCTCCGCGCTGCACGGCAGCGGCGTAGGTAACCTGTTTGAATCTATCCGTGAAGCGTATGATAGCTCGACCCGTCGCGTCGGTACCGCGCTGCTGACCCGCATCATGACCATGGCGACTGAAGATCACCAGCCACCGCTGGTTCGTGGTCGTCGCGTGAAGCTGAAATATGCCCACGCCGGTGGTTATAACCCGCCGATTGTGGTTATCCACGGTAACCAGGTGAAAGACCTGCCGGATTCCTACAAGCGCTATCTGATGAACTACTTCCGCAAATCGCTGGACGTGATGGGTACGCCTATCCGTATTCAGTTCAAGGAAGGCGAGAACCCGTATGCGAACAAACGCAATACGCTGACGCCAACCCAGATGCGTAAGCGTCAGCGTCTGATTCGACACATTAAGAAGAGCAAATAAGCAATTCTTTTAGCGCCGAATAGCCAAAAACCCGCGGAAGCGGGTTTTTTTATGGTCGCTGTAGGCCGGATAAGCAGAGCGCCATCCGGCGTCAAAGCGCACGTTGCCCGCGCTAAGATTTCCAGCGCGACTGACGAATCACGCTGCAGAAATTGCCGGGAACAAACGTTGGGTCTTTGTCGGCAATAACGTCTGCTTTTACGTTACCGAAGGTGGTCTGCGTTTTGCCCTTAATACCGTCGTAGAATGCGCTGATGATGTTCTCTTTAAAATTGTCGAGGCGCGGGTGTTGCTGAACCACGGCTTCACGGCTCTCGTCATTAAATTCCTCGTAACCGATACCCAGCACGTCCATTTCTACACCAGCGGTTAACAGCGCAATTTCGGGTGCCATAAATTCCGGGATACCCGGCGTGGTATGCAGCGCTATCGCCGTCCACACTTTATTGATATCGGCGGGTGCCACGCCGTGCCCTTCCAGGAAGGCGCGGGCGGCGTTAGCGCCATCCACTTCAAAACGTTTATCACAGCTGCAGTGCTCATGTGTCAGGCCAATATCATGGAACATGCAGCCGACATACAGCAACTCGTGGTCTACCTTCAGTTCGCGGCGTAAACCGGCCAGTGCGCCCCAGTAGTAGACGCGGCTGGAATGATGGAACAGCAGATCGCTTTCGGTATCGCGAATAAATTCAGTGGTTTCGCGGGCCAGTTTGCTGTCGGGAATACGGATGCCTTGCACGTTGATAGTCATATTTTCCTCCTCACGGGTTGTTGAAGGGGAGTTTACAAGGCATTCTATATGTCATGAATTGTCGTTTTACGACGATTTAAGACATTGCATCGAATCAGGACTCCCCCATTTATGAAACGTGTTATTGCCCTTCTTGCCGTGCCTGGCGTTCAGCTATTGGACGTTTCCGGCCCGCTGGATGTCTTTGCTGAGGCTAACCGGATCCTGCATCGCGAGGTGTATGAGTTTGCCGTTATCGCGCTGGAGGAGACGACGGTGAGCGCCTCGTCTGGCGTGAAGCTGGTGGCGAACGCGCGATTGGCAGACACAGATGCACTTCAGCCGGATACGTTTTTGCTGGCCGGTGCGCCGGAAGTCTGGCAGCAGACGCTGAACGATGAGCAAATCGCGCGTATCCGCAGACTTTGTGAAAACAGTCGTCGTTATGGCTCCGTCTGTACCGGCGCGTTTCTATTAGCGCAAACGGGGCTGCTGACCCAGCGTAAAATCACCACGCACTGGGCCATGACCTCCCGGTTTATGGCGACGTTTTCAGACGTTGAGGTGGATGCGGATGCACTGTATGTGGCGGACGGCCCGGTCAGAACGGCGGCGGGCGTGACTTCGGGTATGGATTTAGCCATCCGACTGGTGGAAGAGGATTTGGGGCGCGAGGTGGCGCAGGAGATTGCCTGTAATCTGGTCATGTTTTTCCGCCGCCCGGTTAATCAGGGACATTTTATACGCCACAGCGCAGTCTCCACGACCGGTCGCAACGCGTTCCAGGATTTACAGCGCTGGACGCTCGCGAATCTGGCAACGGTGCTGAACCTGCAGGATATGGCCGACCATATTGGTCTGAGCGCTCGCCATCTGGGCCGGCTTTTTCGCCAGGAGATGAATATGGCCTCCGGTGAGTGGCTGGAGGCCGGGCGCATTGACCGCGCGAAAATGCTGCTGGAAAGCGGTACGCTGCCGCTGAAAACCATCGCCAGCCAGTGCGGATATTCCAGCAGCGACGTGCTGCGAAGGGCTTTTATCAAACGCGTCGGCATCACGCCTTCGATGTACCGACGGTTGAATGTGGCCCGGCCGTGGTCAGAATAAATGAACCTAAGCGGTGGCTTATAACGGAGTTTGCTCGCGTAGCTGAAAATTATCACCCAGGCTTAAGTCAAAGACATAGTTTGTGCACGCATTGTGCTTTACACTGCGCGCTGCAAAAATTGAGTCAATAAACGATTAAAGTAGGCGGTAAGGTCGATGAACGGAACAATCACAACCTGGTTTAAAGATAAAGGTTTTGGGTTTATCAAAGATGAAAACGGCGATAACCGCTATTTTCATGTGATTAAGGTTGCCAACCCCGATCTAATTAAGAAAGATGCCGCGGTGACCTTCGAACCCACGACGAATAACAAAGGGCTGTCTGCTTATGCGGTGAAGGTCATTCCGGAAAGCAAGCATATCTATATCGCGGGCGAGCGTATCAAGCTCACGTCGATCAAATCCTTCCTGGTTTACAGTGAGGAAGTACCTGCCGATGCCCCGATTGATAAAGAGAATGCCGTGCTGTCCGTGGGGCTTCTGATGAACAGCATCAAGCCGAAATCGGCGGAGAAAAAGGGTGAAATGCGTACGCTGAAGAAGCTGGCGATCACCACTTTCCAGGGCACGACGCTTATCTTCTCAGAAGATGAGATTGATATTGAAGCCACGGTGAAAATGCTGAAGGTCTGAAACCTGTACAGCGTCGAAGAATGAGACTAACCCCAGGAGCGATGTATGAATAATGACATTCCACTGAAGTATTACGATATTGCCGAAGAGTACGCCTCAGAATCAGCCAAGCCCGTCGGTGAGTCTGAATTGGATTCACTGGCGCATTACTTCCAGCTGCTGCTGACCCGTTTAATGAACAACGAAGAGATCAGCGAAGAGGCGCAGCAGGAGATGGCGACTGAAGCCGGTATCAGCGCCCAGCGTATTGATGAGATTGCCAACTTCCTCAATGAGTGGGGCAACGAGTAATTTGCTACGCCTCTCCGGGGCTTTGCATCCAGCGATCCCAGTCGGGGTTTTCCCCGATGCTTTCGACCAGAAAATCGATAAAACTTCTGACTTTGGGATCCTGGTAATGCCCCGGATGATACAGTGCATACAGGCTGTAATCATTTTCCCGTGCGCTGTATTCCGTCAGTACAGGCACCAGTTCCCCTCTGGCGATTGAATCGCCCAGCATGTAGGTCGGCAGGCTGACAATCCCCTGATGATGCAACGCGGCATGAAGTAGCCCGAGCGTACTGTTCACTTCGATTATGCTCTTCACCTTTAGCGCGCTAAAGCCGCCATTGACGTTCTGATAGCGCCAGTTATCGGAAACATTGGGGTTTATCAGACAGTCGTGTTGCTCAAGATCTTCCAGTCTTTGCGGTATGCCGCACCGCGCAAAATAGTCCCGGCTGGCGCAGTACACCCAGTTTATTTTGCAGATTTTACGCAATGCAAAATTGGTCGGCGGGTGTGCGGTAATCCTAAGGGCTATATCAAAATTTTCTTCGTTAAGATTAACGTTCTGGTCATTTAAATCGACACCGAGCGTGACGTCCGGATTATCCTGGCGATATTCGCTATAAATTCGCATAAGATGGCAGACGCCGAAGGCAATAGAGCAGGTGACGCGCAGCTTGCCCTGCGGGTGATGGTTGAAGCTGGCGATATTGGCCAACGACTCGTCCAGCTCTTCTAACAGGCGCTGTGCGCGGAACAGCAGATATTGCCCCGGCTCGGTCAGAATTAGGGTACGGGTGGTTCGCTTTAACAGCACGACACCGAGCTGATCCTCAAGCTGGCTGATACTGCGACTCACGGAAGAGGGAGTCAGGTTCAGCTTGTGTGCGGCTGCAGAAAAGCTATTGCATTCCACCACTTTGATAAACGTTTTCAGGTGATGAAAAATGGAATAGTTATCAATTTTTAATTTCGCGAGTGCCGCATTTTTATTTGATGACATCGCTATTCCTTTTTTAACGATTTATAGCCATGACGGTTTTGAAATTTGAGGCCAATCACAGTAAACATGACTCGACGCCCCATCTATTCGCTATGCGCAATAAAAAACGCCGTCTTCTGCTACCTTACCCGAACGAAGCAGGAAAGAAAAATAGAATCTTTTTATGGTTTAATGCTTTGTTTTTAATGGTGTTATTTATCTCTTCATAAAAATCGAGAGGCTCGTCAATTTTTGCGTTAAACGCAAAGGTATTGTTAGTGATTAACACCGTTCAGACCTTTCTTTATCCCTATCAGATCCCCTACCATTTGTACTGACAGGTACATCAATACGGTTTTTTGAGTTTCTATTCTAAATAACACTTATAAATAGGAATGCATATAATGGCTGAGATACTCGAAAATAAATCTAATAATTTATATAAGTCCATTCCCTTCACGAAATATGATGTTGGCTGGGTGATTCTCTGCATTGGTATGGCCATTGGTTCTGGCATCGTTTTTATGCCAGTACAGGTAGGTATTAAAGGGATTTGGGTCTTTATTGTTTCGGTGGCAATTTCATACCCCGCCATTTACATCCTGCAGAGTCTTTATCTGAAAACGCTGTCAGAAACGGATGATTGCCAGGATTACGCCAGCGTCATCACCCAATATCTGGGGAAAAACTGGGGGATAGGCTTAGGTATTGCCTACTTCCTGATGCTGCTACACGGAATGTTTTCTTACTCGCTGGCGGTAAGTTTTGATAGTGCATCTTATATTCAAACCTTTGGCCTGACGGAAGGGCTGCTGTCTGATTCTATCTGGTATGGGCTAATAATTCTGACGGTGTTGGTCTGCATTGCTTCGCAGGGTGAAAAGCTGCTGTTTAAGGTTTCTGGCCCGATGGTGTGCGTGAAGTTCGGTATTATCGTAATGCTGGGTCTGGTGATGGTGCCGTACTGGAACTTCAGCAATATCAGCGCATTTCCGCCCGTTCTGGAGTTTATGCGTGACGTTTTCCTGACGCTACCCTTTACGTTATTTTCTATTTTATTTGTACAGATATTAAGCCCAATGAATATCGCGTATCGCAAGATAGAAGCCGATAAACGTATTGCGACTTATCGGGCGATTCGCGCCAATCGAGTGGCCTATATTATTCTGGCCGTTGCGGTACTGTTTTTTGCTTTTTCGTTCACCTTTGCCATTAGCCACGAGCAGGCCGTATCGGCTTTTGAACAGAATATATCGGCGCTTGCTATTGCAGCTCAGGTTATTCCTGGTTCGGTCGTTAAGGCGATGAGCGCGCTGCTAAATATCTTTGCCATTCTGACGGCGTTTCTTGGTATCTATCTTGGTTTTCAGGAAGCCATCAAGGGGATCGTTGTTAACGTGATTACCCGGTTTATTCCAGAAGAAAAAATTAACCAGAAGGTGCTGCATGTGGCCATCAGCATTGGGGTGATCCTCGGGCTGTGGGTCTGGATCTCCACGCGCTTTTCGATCCTGTTCTTTATGCAACTGGGGAGTCCGCTATTTGGCCTGGTTTCCTGTCTGATCCCTTGCTATCTGGTTTATAAGGTGAAGGTGCTGCATCAGTTCAAAGGGGTAGGTGTCTGGTTCATCATTTTCTTCGGCATCTTGCTGTGCTTATCGCCTTTCTTTAAGTTCTTTGAGTAACGTTCGGTGGTTACGATGTTTTCGCGACCAGGGAAATTAATGAGGTAATCCATGAGTAATCGATCCACATCCGACTTTAACATCAGTACCCAAATCACCCAGCTTGGCCGGGATGCCAGCAAACAGGCGGGGTTTGTGAACGTACCGGTCTATCGCGGCTCGACGGTGATTTTCCCGACGGTAAACGATCTTGAGCATAATCGCGCCGAGTTTAATTACGGCACGATGGGCACGCCGACTATCGCCAGCCTGGAAAATGCCTGGAGCGCGCTGGCGGGCGCGGCGGGTACGGTGCTATCGCCGTCTGGCCTGGGGGCGATTGCGCTATCGCTTTTGACCACCCTGAAAGCGGGCGATCACCTGCTGATGCCCGACAGCGTTTATCGGCCAACCCGCAATTTCTGCGCCGGGATGCTGACCAAAATGGGCATTGAGACCACCTACTATGACCCGCTGATTGGCGCGGAGATTGAGAGCCTGTTTCAGCCCAATACCACCACGCTGTTTCTGGAATCGCCGGGTTCGCAAAGCTTTGAGATTCAGGATGTTCCGGCGATGACCCGCGCGGCAAAAAAGCACAATATTGCCACCATTATCGATAACACCTGGGCGACGCCGATTTTCTTCCGCGCCCACGAACACGGCTGCGACCTGTCGCTGGAAGCGGGGACGAAATACCTCGGTGGGCATTCTGACCTGCTGATGGGGGTGGTGTCGGCTAATGAAAGCTGGTGGCCTAAGCTTCGCCAGACCTACGATCTGATGGCGATGCTGCCCGGCGCTGAAGACTGCTTCCTGGCGCTACGCGGCCTGCGCACCATGCATCTGCGGCTGAAAGAGGCGGAAAAACGCGGTCTGGAGATGGCGCACTGGTTAAGTGAACGCCCTGAAGTGATGAAGGTACTGCACCCGGCGCTACCGGAATGCCCGGGGCATGAACTGTGGAAGCGTGATTTTACCGGTTCATCGGGGCTGTTTTCTTTCGTCCTTAAGCCGGAATTTACCAAAGCGGGCGTGGCGAACATGCTGGATCATATGGGTATTTTCGGCATGGGATATTCGTGGGGCGGCTTTGAAAGCCTGATGATTCCATTCAACTGCGCTGACTATCGTACCGCCACTACCTGGCAGCCGGGCGGCCTGACGCTGCGCATTCAGATTGGCCTCGAAGATATGGATGACCTGAAGACCGATCTGGCCGAAGGTTTTGCCCGATTACGTGCAGTTGTGTAACCCGATACGCCACCGCGGACAATACTTCACGGTGGCGCTTCACGCATAATGGCGCTAAATGTCGTTTTCTTATACGTGAGTCGGAAATTATGAATATTGGATTTATCGGCCTGGGCGCAGTGGTAGAAACCGCCTATCTTCCTGCGCTAGCACGATTGTCATTCCCTATCTCCTCGCTTTGGGGATACGACCTGAATCCGCAGCGCACGCTCCCGGGCGTGAACGCCTGCGCGTCACTGGCTGAGCTGCTGGAAAAGCCGCTTGATGTGCTGTTTATCACCACCGTCTCGTTGCAGCATCTGCCCGCGCTCGAGCAGGCGCTGCGCTCTGATATTCCCCGCATCGTGGTGGAGAAACCGGTCGCCGCCACGCTTGCGCAAATTGATAGCCTGCGCCAACGTCTTGCCCATGAAGACAATGCCCGACGCGTGCTGGCGCTGGACCACTGGATGGCTCGCGATGGCGCGTGGTGTCTGGCGCAGGGGAAAATGGATGACCGCTGGCGGCCGGAGGATTCGGCGAGCGTGACCGCGCCGCTGGTGACTTCGCTGGACGATATTGTCAGCATCGACGGCTTTCTGCTGGAGCCGAGCGGCTTTAATGCCGCAGGCGAGCCTATCGCCCTGAACTTTACCACCGGCGAGCCCGACACCCGTGAGTTTCGCCATCCTGATGGCGTGATTGTTGATATCGGCACCCACGTGCTGGCGATGATGCGTGAGACGGTGCGCTATCTCGGCGGTAGCGATGAGATTCAGCTGGTGGCGGAACAGGTGAAAGACCGGCTGGGGCGGCCTATCGCGCATGGCGATACCGAAACGGCGGAAGGGGAGGCACATCTCAAAGGCACGCTGGGTCATATTCCGGTTAACCTGTGGCTGAACAAATACGCCGGGCCGGGCGTTGAGCGCAAAGGGATCCGTATTTATCTGCGCGACGGGCGCATTATCAGCCAGACCCGTGCCCCCGGGGGTGAAAGCGTGGAGCTGATTGATGGCGATAGCGTGATGCGCTGGACGCGACCGGGTGCCATTTATGCGCACTGTCTCGGAGAGCAAATCCTCGGCAAGCGTAGCCTGTTTTTCCGCGCGCCGGATGAAGTGGCAAAACTCACTCAGCGACGCATGGCGGAAGTGGAGACGCTTTTACGTATCCAGCAGCAGCTACGCGGGGAACACTGAGCGGTGAGTCGTGGTAAAATAGTGGCACAAGAACCGCGTTAAGGAGTCGTCATGGAATTCATCTGCCCAACCTGTCAGGCCTCGCTGGAGGTGCTGGGTAACCAGGCACACTGCGACCACTGCGAGAAAGATTTTACGCTGGAGGCGCGCTGCCCGGAATGCCACAAACCGCTGGAGGTGTTGAAAGCCTGCGGCGCGGTGGACTACTTCTGCCAGAACGGCCACGGCCTGATATCGAAAAAGCGGGTGGAGTGGGTGCCGGTCGGCGAATAATTTTATGGTGGTAGCACGTTTATGCCGGGCGGCGGCTGCGCCTTACCCGGCCTACGTGCGTTTGTGCCCGGTAGTAGGCCTGATAAGCGCAGCGCCATCAGGCATTGGCCTTATCATCGGTCTCTTACAACGCTTTTTTACGCGCTCGCGTTTTCTTCTGTGCGGTGACCGTGCGGATTTCACTTTCTACCCAGCCGTCTGCCAGACGCGTAGTCAGCATCTCTCCCGCCTTCGCCTGCTTCGTTTGCTTCAGCACTTTGCCATCGCTGGCGGTAGTGACGCTGTAGCCACGGGCAAGCGTTGCTAGCGGGCTGACGGCTTCCAGATGCGTAACCGCATTGCCAAAGCGCTCGCGCTGCTCGCTGAGGCGCGCGCGAATATTCTCGGCCAGACGATATTCCAGCTGCTGAATACGCGATTGGGCGCGATGAATGCGCGGCTGCGGGTTTTGCTGATTCAGGCGCTGTAGCGTGCGCTGCTGGCGCTGATTGGCCTGCTTCATCTGGTTTTCCAGCGCCGTGCTCATGCGCTGGCGAAGACGTTCTAGCGTCGTCTGCTGGCGCGCCAGTCGCAGCTGCGGGTGCTGCTGCTGGAGGCGATGGAACATCTGGGTAAAGCGGCGACTGCGGTTGGCAAGATAGTAGTCCATCGCCATGCCGAGACGCTGCTGAGCGGATTGGATCTGACGAACTAACTCCTGCTGATTGCGGCTGACGATTTCCGCTGCGGCGGACGGCGTCGGCGCGCGTAGGTCGCCAACGAAATCAGCAATGGTGACGTCGGTTTCATGGCCGACGGCGCTTACCACCGGAATACGGCTGGCAAAAATAGCCCGCGCCACGCGCTCGTCGTTAAAGCTCCATAAATCTTCCAATGAACCACCGCCGCGCCCGACGATCAGCACGTCGCATTCGCCGCGGGCGTTGGCCAGCTCAATGGCGCGCACGATTTGCCCCGGCGCATCTTCGCCCTGGACGGCGGTAGGGTAAATCACCACCGGCAGCGACGGATCGCGGCGTTTCAGCACGTGCAGAATATCGTGCAGCGCTGCCCCGGTTTTCGAGGTGATGACCCCAACGCAGTGCGCCGGTGAGGGGAGCGGCTGTTTAAACTGTTGGTCAAAGAGGCCTTCGGCCTGGAGCTTCGCCTTCAGCTGCTCGTATTTCTGCTGCAACAACCCTTCGCCCGCTGGCTGCATGCTCTCGACGATGATTTGATAATCACCGCGCGGTTCGTACAGCGTAATATTGGCGCGGACCAACACCTGTTGCCCATGCTGAGGGCGGAACGTCACGCGGCGGTTGCTGTTGCGGAACATCGCGCAGCGCACCTGGGCGTTATCGTCCTTTAAGGTGAAGTACCAGTGGCCAGAAGAAGGTTGAGTGAAGTTTGAAATCTCGCCGCTAATCCACACCTGGCCCATCTCCTGCTCAAGCAGTAGACGCACCGTCTGGTTAAGGCGGCTAACGGTAAAAATTGAGGGGCTTTGTGAGGATAACATGTGAGCGGGATCAAATTCTAAATCAGCAGGTTATTCAGTCGATAGTAACCTGCCGGGGGGCGATCGCAAGCATTTTTTGCAAAAAAGTGTAGATGCAATCGCTTACGCTCTGTATAATGCCGCGGCAATATTTAATAACCTCCCAGGTGAGATATTGCCCATGCTACGTATCGCAAAAGAAGCCCTGACGTTTGACGACGTCCTCCTCGTTCCCGCTCATTCTACCGTTCTGCCGAACACTGCTGACCTCAGCACCCAGCTGACCAAAACGATTCGTCTGAACATTCCTATGCTCTCTGCGGCAATGGACACCGTGACTGAAGCGCGCCTGGCAATTGCCCTGGCACAGGAAGGCGGCATTGGTTTTATCCACAAAAACATGTCCATCGAGCGCCAGGCGGAAGAAGTTCGCCGCGTGAAGAAACACGAATCTGGCGTGGTTACCGACCCACAGACCGTTCTGCCAACCACGACGCTTGCTGAAGTGAAAGAGCTGACCGAGCGTAACGGCTTCGCGGGCTACCCGGTTGTGACCGAAGAAAACGAACTGGTCGGTATCATCACCGGTCGTGACGTGCGCTTCGTGACCGACCTGAGCCAACCGGTGAGCGTTTATATGACGCCGAAAGAGCGCCTGGTTACCGTTCGCGAAGGCGAATCACGTGAAGTGGTCTTCGCTAAAATGCATGAACGCCGCGTAGAGAAAGCGCTGGTGGTTGACGATAGCTTCCACCTGCTGGGCATGATCACCGTTAAAGACTTCAAAAAAGCAGAACGTAAACCAAACGCCTGTAAAGATGAGAAAGGTCGTCTGCGCGTAGGCGCGGCGGTTGGTGCAGGTGCGGGCAACGAAGACCGCGTTGATGCGCTGGTTGCGGCGGGCGTTGACGTCCTGCTGATTGACTCCTCCCACGGCCATTCCGAAGGCGTTCTGCAACGTATCCGTGAAACCCGTGCAAAATACCCAGACCTGCAGATCATCGGCGGCAACGTGGCAACTGGTGCAGGCGCTCGTGCCCTGGCTGAAGCCGGTTGCAGCGCGGTTAAAGTGGGTATCGGTCCTGGCTCCATCTGTACGACTCGTATTGTAACTGGCGTAGGTGTACCGCAGATCACCGCCGTTTCTGACGCGGTTGAAGCGCTGGAAGGCACCGGTATCCCGGTTATCGCCGACGGCGGCATCCGTTTCTCCGGTGACATCGCCAAAGCGATCGCCGCAGGTGCTGCTGCCGTGATGGTAGGCTCCATGCTGGCAGGTACCGAAGAATCCCCGGGCGAAATCGAACTCTACCAGGGCCGTTCTTACAAATCTTACCGTGGTATGGGCTCCCTGGGCGCGATGTCTAAAGGCTCTTCCGACCGTTACTTCCAGAGCGATAATGCTGCCGACAAACTGGTACCGGAAGGTATCGAAGGTCGCGTAGCCTATAAAGGTCGCCTGAAAGAGATCATTCACCAGCAGATGGGCGGCCTGCGTTCCTGTATGGGGTTGACCGGCTGTGGTACCATCGACCTGCTGCGTACGAAGGCTGAATTCGTGCGTATCAGCGGCGCGGGTATCCAGGAAAGCCACGTTCATGACGTGACCATCACCAAAGAGTCCCCGAACTACCGCATGGGCTCCTGATAAGTTTCCGCGCCCGGTTTTCACCGGGCGCTTTGTTATTGTTTCACTTGCCTCGGAATTAATGTCAAATGACAGACAATATTCATAAACATCGCATTCTCATCCTTGATTTCGGTTCCCAGTACACCCAGCTGGTTGCACGTCGCGTACGTGAACTGGGCGTCTATTGTGAGCTGTGGGCATGGGATGTTACTGAAGCCCAAATCCGTGAGTTCAATCCGAGCGGTATTATCCTCTCCGGCGGCCCGGAAAGCACCACCGAAGCAAACAGCCCACGTGCGCCAGAGTACGTGTTCAACGCTGGCGTGCCGGTCTTCGGCGTATGCTATGGCATGCAGACTATGGCAATGCAGCTCGGTGGCCACGTTGAAAGCTCCACCGAGCGTGAGTTTGGCTACGCGCAGGTTGAAGTGCAGACCGACAGCGCGCTGATTCGCGGTATCGAAGACTCCCTGACCGCTGAAGGCAAACCGCTGCTGGACGTATGGATGAGCCACGGCGACAAAGTGACTGCCATCCCAGAAGGCTTTGTCACCGTTGCCAGCACCGAGACCTGTCCGTTCGCCATTATGGCGCACGAAGAAAAACGCTTCTACGGCGTGCAGTTCCACCCGGAAGTGACCCACACCCGTCAGGGTCTGCGTATGCTGGAACGTTTTGTACGCGACATCTGCCAGTGTGAAGCGCTGTGGACTCCAGAGAAAATTATCGACGACGCCGTTACCCGCATCCGTGAGCAGGTTGGCGACGATAAAGTGATCCTCGGCCTGTCCGGCGGCGTGGACTCTTCCGTGACCGCGATGCTGCTGCACCGCGCAATCGGTAAAAACCTGACCTGCGTGTTCGTCGACAACGGTCTGCTGCGTCTGAATGAAGCGCAGCAGGTGATGGATATGTTTGGCGACCACTTCGGTCTGAACATCGTTCACGTTGAAGGTGAGCAACGCTTCCTCGATGCGCTGAAAGGCGAAAACGATCCGGAAGCCAAACGTAAAATCATCGGCCGCGTGTTCGTTGAAGTCTTCGACGAAGAAGCGCTGAAGCTGGAAGACGTTAAGTGGCTGGCGCAGGGCACTATCTACCCTGACGTTATCGAATCTGCGGCTTCCGCTACCGGTAAAGCGCACGTCATCAAATCTCACCACAACGTGGGCGGCCTGCCGAAAGAGATGAAGATGGGTCTGGTTGAACCGCTGCGTGAGCTGTTCAAAGACGAAGTGCGTAAAATTGGTCTGGAACTGGGCCTGCCGTACGACATGCTGTACCGTCACCCGTTCCCGGGTCCAGGCCTCGGCGTTCGCGTGCTGGGCGAAGTGAAGAAAGAGTACTGCGACCTGCTGCGTCGCGCGGACGCTATCTTCATTGAAGAACTGCACAAAGCTGACCTGTACAACAAAGTGAGCCAGGCGTTCACCGTGTTCCTGCCGGTCCGTTCCGTTGGCGTGATGGGCGATGGCCGTAAGTACGACTGGGTTGTCTCCCTGCGCGCTGTCGAAACCATCGACTTTATGACGGCACATTGGGCGCACCTGCCGTACGATTTCCTCGGCCGCGTATCCAACCGCATCATCAACGAAGTCAACGGCATCTCCCGCGTGGTGTATGACATCAGCGGTAAGCCACCGGCTACGATTGAGTGGGAATAATATTCCTGCGGTAGTGACGTTAAAAAGCCTCTGCTAGCAGAGGCTTTTTTTTATAGCTGCTTCTTACCCACGTAACCGCCTGAACATCAAGCTCGGCTCTTTCCCCGGAACATCATCAATCTCCCGCACCAACGTCAGCCCGCACTTTAGCAGCACCTTCTGCGAGGCAAGATGGTTTTTGCGCACGATGCCCACCACGTCTTCCAGCTTCAGCACGTTGAATGCGTAATCGATAGCCAGCAGGGCAAACTCGGTTGCCAGGCCTTTGCCCCAGGCTTCGGGGGAAAAACGATACCCCAGGTTGTTCACCGTAAAGTCGGGATAATCGACAATGCGTATACCACCAAAACCAATGATTCGCTGCGGGTTTGCCCGCAGGCTAATCGCCCAGTTGCCGTAGCCATAGCTTTCAATATGTTCAAGCCACCCCGACAGCACCTGGCGCGAATATGCGATATCTGCATGCGGGCCTGCGGGGTTAAAGGTGTTGGTCGCCGGGTCACCGTAAATGCGATAAAGATCGTCGAGATCGTCTGCCGTTGCCGGGCGTAAGGTGAGATGTTCGGATTGCAGATGCATGGGGATTATCCTTGTCGATAAGGTTGTTCATCGCGCGTTTTTATTGTGCGACTAGCCTGGCACAGCGCAATCGACACCGCCAGCCCCGCAACGATAAGTGCCAGTACGGCAGATATCATCAGGCTGCCATTGATGCCCAGATGCAGGTTTAGCCAGGCATAGGCAAACGGCGAAGCGGCGGCCAGCAGCTGTGCGGGAATCAACAATATGCCGGTGCGTCGGGCATAGTCTTCTGCAGCGAAGAGTTGCAGTGGCAAGGTGGCCTTAAAGACGGTGGTTAGCCCATTGATAGCGCCATAGCCGAAAACAAAGCCACTGGCAGCCCAGGCGATATGTGCGCTGCTGATGCCGAGAAGAAAACAGAGCGGGATGGAAAACGTGGTGAGCAGCGTGAGTTTCATCGGCGTTAACGCTGAGCCTGAGGCCACCTCAAGAAAACGTGCGCCGGTCTGCCCGACGCCCCAGAGTATGCCAATAGTGACGGGCAGACCGTGGGCCGCGATAAACTCTGGTAGGTGCGTGGAGGTGCCGTTGGAGATAAAGGTCACCAGCGCAATCAGCAACGCGAAGAGCAGGCCGGTGTGGCGATCGTGCTGTGATGCGGGAGCGCGTTGTAAAGACTTCACCGAGGGTAATTTTTGGTTTGGCAACGTTGTTACCAGCAGGGCGCTGGTAACCCCCAGTAGGGCGTAAACCAATAACGCATCTCGCCAACCAATGACCGTCAATAGCGCCGCACCCAGCGGCCAGAACAGGGCGGAAGCAAGTCCACCGGCAAGCGTAACGCGAGAGAGTGTCGGGCGGGCGCGCTGGCCGTACAAATTCACCAGTGCGGCGAAAAGCCCGTCGTAGAGCGCCAGCCGCATACCGATACCGGTTATCAGCCAGGCGGCATACCAACCCATGAGCGTGTTAATCACGGACATCAGCAGGCAGCTAGCGGCTATCAGTAGTGTGCCGCTCACGACCACACGCTGACCGCCAAAATGCGCCAGCAGGCGGGCAACCCAGGGGGAGAGTAGCGCCATCATCAGCATCGCCAGCGTCAGTCCCAGATAAATATGCGTTGATGCCCATCCGGTATCCTGCGCAATCGCGCGGGCGAAGGTGCCCGGCATATAAAATGAAATCCCCCAGTTGATGAGCTGGTTACCCCCAGCAGCGAGCGTGATGGAGAGCGGTGCGGCAGGTGTTTTCATTAGCTTTCCGTAAGTTATGCAGTTGCTGGCAGCATAACCTGCGCGCTATTGTGCAGGCAGAGCCCTCCGTTTATGACCCTGATAAGAGAAACTTTGAATGATGACGCTGAACCTGGGATATCTGGCGACGTTTCGTTTGGTCGCCCAACGCGGCAGCTTTTCCGCGGCGGCGGATGTGCTGGGTATTTCCCAGCCTGCGGTGAGCCTACAGGTGCGGCAGCTTGAACAGTTTTTGCAGACCAGGCTGATTGAACGTACCGGGCGCGGTGTGAAGGCAACGGCGGCGGGCATGGCGCTACTGTTGCATGGTGAACGTATTGAACAAGCGGTGAATGAAGCGGTGCAGTCGGTCAATGACTGCAGTCAGAACGTGAGCGGCACCGTTTCGCTTGGGACCGGCGCCACGGCCTGTATTCATCTGTTACCGCCGCTTTTGCAGCAGCTGCGTGAACGATACCCGCTGCTGGTGGTGGGGGTAACCACCGGTAATACGCAGGATATTGCCCGTGCGGTGGAAGAGAACCGTCTCGATATGGGGTTGGTTACGCTCCCTGCTAGCGGACGCGGTCTGGATATCACGGCGGTATTACGCGAAGAGTTTGTGTTTATTAGCGCTAGTGCTCAGGCCGAACTCAGCCCTGAGGCGTTACAGAACCTGCCGCTGATTGCCTTTGAAGCCGGGAGCGGGACGCGCACGCTGATTGATGGCTGGTTTCAGCAGGCCGGGTTGCAGGTGACACCCGTGATGCAGCTTGGCAGCATTGAAGCCATTAAACGAATGGTGGCCGCAGGTTTGGGGTACAGCATTATTCCGCGTATGGCCGTTGCGCGTCGCTACGATAGTGAAGGGCTGCATGTTCAGTCGCTGTCGCCGCTGCTTTATCGTCAGCTGGGTGTGGTGCTGCGTCAGGATAAAATTCGCAGTAAAGGGATAACGGAAGTTATCCGGTTATTACAGCAGCATGAGTGGAATACTCCCCTCTGAAAAGAGGGGAGACGGCAGTTAGCCTACCCGGTGCAGCTGTCGCTGAGGCCGGTTGGTGACGTTCTCCACGCGAATATCCATCTGTGGGTACGGAAGGTCGATGTGATTGGCATCCATCGCTTCTTTGATGTTTTCCAGCAGATCGTAATAGGTGTTCCAGTATTCGGCGTTACGTACCCATACGCGAACGTAGAAGTTCAGCGATGAGGCTCCCAGCTCACCCAGACGTACGGTCGTCCCCCGGTTCTGGTCGATACGTTTATCCTGTTCGATGATGTGCGTAATCACGCTTTTCACATCAGCGATACGACTCTGATAGCCAACGCCAATGACCAGATCGATACGGCGGAATGGGTGGCGTGAGTAGTTGATGATGTTGTCGGCGATGATCTTACCGTTCGGGATAACCACTTCTTTACTGTCACCGGTAAGCAGGGTGGTGGAGAAAATATGAACCTTCTCAACGGTGCCGGTCATTGTGCCAATCTGCACCACTTCACCGGCTCGGAAAGGACGCAGGGAGACCAGCATCACGCCGGCGGCAAAGTTTGACAGCGAACTTTGCAGCGCCAGACCAACGGCCAGACCCGCAGCACCGATGACCGCAATGATGGAGGATGTTTCAATGCCCAGGCGACCCAGCGCGGCGACCACGGAAAAGGCGAGCGTGATGTAACGCACCAGTGCGGTAAAGAACTGCACAATGGTGATATCAACCTTGCGCTTTAACAGCAGTTTCTCCAGGCCACGGGAGAGCACGCGGGATATAAATTTACCGATAAATAATAGAATAATCGCGGCAACGATGTTCCAGCCAAACTGGATAACGGCGTCACTGTGCCCTGACATCCACTCCAGACCGCTTTTTATTTTTGGAAATAACGTAAAACCAGTCATGCTCAAACCCTGTCGCGTTAAAGTTAATAGTGGGTAAAACAATTAAATATTCAAAACATATATAAATTTTTTATATATTGGGGTGATTTTTGAGTTATGCCTTGGTGATTATTAGTGCGCTTACTGATTCTTTTTTATGCTCTTTATCAGAGCTGTAAAAAATCAGCGCGGCATGTTGCGACTGTAGAAAAAGAAAAGTTTGTGTAATTGTGCGGGAATTAGTTTTTTTACCAATATCGGCAGATAAAGATCGGGGTTCAGCCAGAAAGAGGGGTAGCCAAATTCCTTACCGGATGGTTAAAAGTCGGGTTGTTAGCCATCCGGTAAGGAATCTCGGTGTAAAAAAATGGTGGGTGCAGGGCGTTAACGAACGTCTGTTTGTGCGGGAGGCGTCTTTTGCGACAGGCTGCTTTGCTGGGATTCTTTTTTGTCCTGGTGGTGATGCCACGCACCGATAGAGGAGTAGACGAAGCGTCCGAAGAAGAAGATAAAGCTGATAAGCAGTACGATTCGGGTCATTCGACCGTTAAATCGGTGTCGCTTGCGTAGGCTGGTAACCTGGCTCACAAAGGGGTCCTTTTGTTATACCCATAGACGGGCGATGGGTACATTAAGGCACAGAGAGGGGCGGGGGTCAATTGCGGTGAATGTAAAGAACCGTCAGATAAAACATTAATTAATGTTATATAAGATATTATTCGTATTCACAAGCTAGCGTTGATAATTGGCGATAGACCTAAAAATAGAAAATTAATGTTTTGATGTGTGCTATTTGTTGACTCATATCAAACTTCATTCGTAACCGATAACTAAAATCTTCGCCTGACCCGCGTAATAGCTTCTATCGCGGCCTTTTTAAGCCAGGTTGGATGCCTGTCTGAAAATACCCAGCCGGATTTGGGGTATCCTTAGAGCATCTATGAATTTCTGTAAATTATATAAGCAATATCGAGATGAATGGTGGGGGTTACCCCTGATATTGCCTCTTCTTGTGTTACCCGTTATCAAAATTGCTAATACATATACCTATATTGGCGGTGCCAGGACTTATCTTTATTACCTTCCTCTGCCTTTTATGCTTTGCATGATGTTGTTTTTTAGCTGGAAAGCACTGCCTGGTCTGATTGCCGGTATTGGCTGCTATCTGACGAAAGATATGCACTTCGTTGAAAAGTTGGGCATCGCGCTACAGTTCCTCATTCCGACGATAGTGGCGTGGGGAGGCTATCAGTTTTTTAACCAGCAGAGAAAGATGGTCTCGCATGGCGATACACGGCTGATGGCGTATAGGCTGTTCTGGCAGATGTTCATCCCGGCGACTATTTTCCTGCTTTTGCTGCAGTTTACCTTATACCTGGGGCTCTACCCGAGCCAGAGGAATACGGCGTGGGCCTCGCCGCTGACCCAGCGTAATTTAATTAACTATCAGTCGCTGCTGATGGGGTATCTCACGGGGGTACCGCTGTGCTATTTGCTGATTCGCTTAATCCGTAATCCTAACTACTTCCGCAGCTTTTTATCGCAGGTTCGACGCGATTTCGATCCTAAGGTGACAGGGCTGGAGATGCTGGTCTGGGCGGTGATGGTTGCCGGTATCTTTTCGATGCTGATGTCCCCACTGACGAAAGCGAGCTCGATTTTTAGTACGAACTACACGATATCTTTGCTGCTGCCGGTGATGCTCTGGGGCGCAATGCGTTTTGGCTACCGCTTTATCTCTGTGGTCTGGACGATGATGCTGATTGTGGCTATCCACTATCATTACCACTTTGTTCCTCGAAGCGCGGGCTACAGCGTGCAGATGGCGATTACGTCATCCAGCTTTCTTATTTTCTCGTTCATTATCGCGTACATGGCGATGCTCTCCAGCCGTCAGCGGGCGATTCATGAGCGCGTACGCCGTATTGCGTTTATCGATCCGGTTGTCAGCTTGCCCAATATGCGCGCGCTGAGCCGAGCGATTAACCATACTCCCTGGTCGGTGCTCTGTTTTTTGCGAATGCCGGACCTCGAAGTACTGACACGCCACTACGGCATTATGCTGCGCATTAACTACAAGCAGAATCTGGCTAAATATATCTGCGATGTACTTCGCCCCGGCGAGGACGTGTACCAGCTCACCGGTAGCGATTTGGCGATGCTGTTGCATACCGAATCCTACAAAGATCGCCTTGACGACCTGTATGCCCATATACAGCAATTCCGCTACAGCTGGAATGGGATGCCGCTCCAGCCGCAGGTTGGGATCAGCTACTGTTATATTCATTCGCCAATCTCTCATCTCTCTTTAATGCTAGGCGAGCTGAATACGGTGGCAGAACTCTCTTTGGTCACTAATCGGCCGGAAAACCTGCAGCGCCGTGGTGCACAGTATCTGCAGCAGGAGCTGAAAGATAAGATTGCGATGATGGTAAGGGTGCAGCAGGCGCTGGAGAACAATGGTTTCCGCCTGATGGCGCAGCCGATTGTCGGCGTGCGTGGCGATGATTATCACGAAGTCCTGCTGCGTATGCTGGGTGACGATGGCGAGCTGATTTCACCGCTGCTGTTCTTGCCCGTTGCCTATGAGTTTGGCATGGCGTCGCGTATCGATCTTTGGGTGCTGGAAAATACGCTGCGCTTTATGGCGAGTCGTCGGAAGAGCAATCCGGGTATGCGTCTGGCGTTGAATCTCTCGCCATCAACCGCGAGCGGAACCGGGTTTTCTCAGCAGGTTAAAGACCTTCTGGCAGAGTACAGTATTGAGGCCTGGCAGCTGGTCTTTGAAATTACCGAGAGCCATTCGCTGGTTAACGCCGATCAGGCGCGGCGAACGCTGCATGAACTTCAGGATCTGGGCTGTCGGGTGGCAATTGACGACTTCGGTACCGGCTATGCCAGCTACGCGCGTCTCAAGCATATTAGCGCCGATATTCTGAAAATCGACGGCAGCTTTATCCGCAATATTGCGACCAGCAGCCTGGATTACCAGATTGTCTCGTCTATCTGTCATCTGGCGCGGATGAAGAAAATGCGGGTAGTGGCGGAATACGTCGAGAACGAAGAGATTCGCACGGCGGCAATTGCGCTGGGGATTGATTATCTGCAGGGGTACGGTATTGGCAAGCCAGCTCCCCTGGAGGAGCTGGCGGTAGCGGAAACAGCGGCGTGTGAATCAGGCGGCGACGACTTCGTCGGGCTCCCGCTCCTCAGTGATTTTTAACAACCAGCCGGTGACGCTTTCCCAATACTGCTGCTCTTTTTCCAAATCGAGCAGCACCAGCGCGTTCTGGGTAAACCAGTCGTGCGGGAAGCAGAGCGTCCAGTGGTTCGCTTCCGTCGTCAGCTTCAGCGTCGGCGGCGTTGTCGTTGCCTGTCGCTGATTATTCAGCAGCACGCCAAGGCGCAGTAGCTGAATCATCGGCAGGAACTGTTTCTTTTTGAACAACGTAAAGCGCGGTAGCTCATCGAGCTTAATCGCCTTACGGTGGAAACGAACCAGCGTCGACATCAGGTACTGCTGCTCCTGGTTGAAGCCCGGCAGGTCGCTGTTTTGCAGAATATAGGCAGAGTGGCGATGCATACCGCTGTGGTTAATATTCAGCCCGACTTCATGCAGCATCGATGCCCATTTCAGCAGTGCGGTCAGCTGCGGATTGCCCAGTTTAGGGTTCTGCTCCAGCCACTGATCGTACATTTGCATGGTCGTTTCCAGTACGCGCTGCGCCTGTTCACGGTCGATGTTGTACTGATTTGCCAGGCTTTGCGCGGTGCGGCTGCGCACGTCCTGGTGACGGAAGCGGCCTTCCATTTCATACAGCACGCCTTCACGCAGCGCGCCGTCGGAAAGACGAAGCTCTTTAATCGCCAGCGAATCAAACACGCCGCAGAGAATCGCCAGCCCGGGTACGAACACGCCTTTACGTTCTTCCGACAGGCCAGGCAGACTGAGACTATTGAAGTTTTTATACTTCAGCACCTCTTCAACCAGCATCTCGAGTCGCTCTGGGGTAATAAACCCGTCCTTTTCGCCCATCTCGACCAGCACTTCATGCGCCGCTTTGATGGTGCCTGACGCGCCCATGGCAAAATTCCAGCCCTGAATACGGTACTGCCATGCCAGCGTCTCCAGCTTCTGCACCGCCGCAAGGCGAGCACGCTGGAAGTTCTCACGGTTGATGGTCCCGGCGAGGAAGAACTGTTGCGCAAAACTCACGCAGCCCATGCGACGGCTTTCAACCAGGCGAGGTTCAAAGTCTTCACCGATCACCAGCTCAGTAGAGCCGCCGCCGATATCGATAACCAGCTTGCGGCCTTTTTCAGGCTGGGTGTGCTCTACGCCCATAAAAATCAGACGGGCTTCTTCGTTCCCGGAGATGATTTCAATGGGGTAAGGGATCACCTTTTCTGCACGCGTCAGAAACTCGGTGGCGTTCGCCGCCTGACGCAGGGTGTGAGTACCCACGATGCAAACGCTGGAAGGGGAGAACCCCTGTAGGCGTTCAGCAAACAGTGACAGGCAGCTCAGCCCGCGTTCAATCGCCTCTTCGCTCAGCATGTTGTTTTCATCCAGCCCATCGGCCAGATGAACGCGCTGCTTCAGACGGCCGATAATCTGCATCGCGCCGTCGACAACGCGCGCGATAACCATATGAAAACTGTTCGAACCGAGATCAACCGCCGCAAACTCCTGCGGCCGGGGTGCTTTGCTTTTTATTGGCATAGGTTAGTCAGGTTGTTCAAGTAATTTGAGGTAATCGTAAATCGCCTGCTGCGCGCGGACCTTGCGTCGGTTACCGCGTGGCACATAGCGATTACTCAGTTCTTTATCAATAAAGCGGGCCTTCACCGTATCACTGAACAGAATATCGATAATATCGAGGATCCGCTGTTTAAGACGCGGGTCGAGCAGCGGTGTGGCTACTTCGATACGGTAGTCGATATTTCGGGTCATCCAGTCAGCGGAGGAGAGATAAACGCGTTTATCGCCGCCGTTCTCAAAAATATAGATGCGATCGTGCTCAAGGAAACGGTCAACGATACTAATTACGCGAATATTATCGCTGATCCCTTCCAATTCTGGAATCAGAGAACACATGCCGCGGATGAGCAGATTAACCTGCACACCAGAACTGGAGGCCGCATACAGGCGATCGACCAGCCCTTTATCGACCAGGTTGTTCAGCTTCAGGGTGATCCCCGCGGCCTGGCCGTTTTGCGCATTGGCAATTTCACGGTCGATCATCTCGTAAAGCAGACGACGGGAGTTCTGCGGCGATACCAGCAGGTAGTCGAAGGTGACCGGGCGGTACGGGTTCTCAATAAAGTTGAACACCCGACGCACTTCATTGGTGATACGGGCATCGGCGGTGATTAACGAGTAGTCGGTGTAGATTCGCGCCGTTTTCTCGTTAAAGTTGCCGGTACCAATGTGCGCGTAGCGCACCACGTCATCGCCCTCTTTACGGGAGATAAGGAACAGCTTGGCGTGAATTTTCAGCCCCGGCGCGGAGAAGATAACGTGAACGCCCGCTTCGGTCAGGCGCTTCGCCCAATGGATGTTGGCTTCTTCATCAAAGCGTGCCTGCAGCTCCACGACTACGGTGACTTTTTTACCGTTATGGGCGGCATGGATCATCGCATCAATAATGCGTGAGTCTTTCGCCACGCGGTAGATATTGATCTTAATGGCCAGCACGCTCGGGTCAAACGAGGCCTGACGCAGCAGCTCGAGCACGTGCTCAAAGGTGTGGTACGGGTAGTAGAGCAGCACATCGCGTTCGCGAATGGCATCAAAGCCGTTGCGGAACTTATCAAACCAGACGTGGCGCAGGCGCGGCATCGGCTTGTTGACCAGGTTGGCTTTGCCGACGTTCGGGAAGCCAATAAAGTCTTTAAAGTTATGATAGCGACCGCCCGGCACGATGGAGTCGTAGCGGGAAATGGTCAGCTTTTTACGCAACATTTCTACCATGGCGTCCGGCATATCGCGCTGATACACAAAGCGTACCGGCTCAGCGGTGAGACGCTGCTTCAGGCTCGAGGACATCAGCTCCATCAGGCTCGACTCCATCTCGTGTACCAGATCGTACTCGGCATCACGGGTCATTTTCATGGAGTAGGCGTTGAGGGCATCGTAGTCGAAGAAGCCTTTGAAGATGTCATCCAGACAGTAGCGAAGGATGTTATCGAGCAGGATCATCGGTTTACGACGGCGCGGCGTTTCGGGTGGCAGGTTAACGAAGCGCGGCACTTTATCTGACGGGATCTCCAGCAGCGCGTAGTTGATCTCGTCGCCGCGGATGATTTCTACCGCTAGATAGGTGTAATCGTCTTTCAGGAACTGGACCAGGTCGGTCTCCCGGTTCAGCAGAATCGGGGTGATATGCTGGCGCAGATGCTGTTTAAAGTAGTGACGAAGCCAACCCTGTTGGTTAACGGAAAGCTGACGTTCGTTAATCAGGAAGATTTGGTTGCGGGCCATCTCCAGCAAGAGTTCGTTGTACAGGCCATCAAACTCTTGATCGGCTTTCAGCACCCGAGCCTGAATACGGCTCAGCAGGTGACGGGAATGCGTGGTTACGCCCTGTTCTTCACTAATGATGATGCGGCGCTTCAGCTCTGCAAAGCGGACCTTATAGAATTCGTCGAGGTTGTTGGAGTAGATCCCCAGAAAACGCATGCGCTCAATCAGCGGGTTACTTTTGTCTGCCGCTTCCTGGAGGACGCGCTCGTTGAATGACAACCAGCTCAGTTCTTTTTCGATGTACAGTTTTTCCTGACCCATTACTACTTACACTCCGGTTTGTTCACGGGACGCGGCAAAGTCGTCTCACTGTTTATATTGCTAGCTTTGCCGGGCTATGTCCAACTGTGTCATCTAAGTATGACAGTTATCCTGATTTGCATAAAAAAGAGGGCCATAAGGCCCTCTTAGTAAGGTAGCCCGGCCGAACGAAGTGACGCCGGGGAGATACCCCGGAGTCGACGCTGACGCGTCTCGTCCGGGCTACAGGATTTATTCTGCTGCATGGCCTTCCGGTGGCAGCTTCACGTCATCCAGCCAGGCATGGTTATCCTGCATCTTGAGACGACCATTGAGGAACCAGCCCACCACCAGAGGATAGATAGCGTGCTCCTGCGCCTGAACGCGAGAGGTGATTTCCTCTTCATCATCGCCGTCGAAAACCGGTACCTTGGCCTGCAAAATGACCGGCCCGCCGTCCAGTTCTTCGGTAACAAAGTGCACCGATGTGCCGTGTTCCGTATCGCCGTTATCGAGCGCCTGACGATGGGTATTAAGCCCTGGGTATTTTGGCAACAGGGAAGGGTGGATGTTGAGCAGCTTGCCCTGATAGTGCTGAACGAACTCAGCGCTCAGAATGCGCATGTAGCCCGCCAGCACCACGACATCGGGCGCATAGGCGTCAATTTCATGCATCAGCTCGCGGTCAAAGGCTTCGCGGCTGGCAAACTGACTTGCCGCCAGCGCGTGCTGGGGAATGCCCGCCTCGCGCGCCCGCTCAAGGCCGAACGCATCGGCCTTGTTGCTGAATACCGCTCGAATGGTGCCAGGAATCCTTTTCTGCTCGCAGGCGTCAATTAGCGCCTGTAAGTTGCTGCCGCTGCCGGAAATCAGCACCACGATATTTTTCATTTATTCGATGACCACACGCTGTTCGGAATCAGAGGCTTTGATATAGCCGATTTTCCACGCGTTTTCACCTTTTTCGTTCATCAGCGCAATGGCTTTGTCAGCCTGGTCAGCCGCCAGCGCGATAACCATGCCCACGCCGCAGTTGAAGGTACGGTACATTTCATGCTGACTCACGTTACCGGCATCCTGTAGCCAGTTGAATACTGCTGGCCACTGCCAGGAGGATTCATCAATAACGGCCTGAGTATTGTCTGGCAGCACGCGCGGGATATTTTCCCAGAAGCCGCCACCGGTCAGGTGCGCAATGGCGTGAACATCAACGCTGGCGATCAGTTCCAGGATAGATTTCACATAGATGCGGGTCGGTGCCAGCAGATGGTCAGCCAGTGTTTTGCCTTCAAGCTGGGTGGTGTCCGGGTTGCAGCCACTGACTTCAACAATTTTACGCACCAGCGAATAGCCGTTGGAGTGCGGGCCGCTGGAGCCGAGGGCAATCAGCACGTCACCGTCGGTCACTTTGCTGCCATCAATGATTTCTGATTTCTCAACGACGCCGACGCAGAAACCGGCCACATCGTAATCTTCACCGTGGTACATGCCCGGCATTTCAGCGGTTTCGCCGCCAACCAGCGCACAGCCAGACTGCAGGCAGCCTTCAGCGATGCCGTTGATAACGCTTGCTGCGGTATCGACGTCGAGCTTACCGGTCGCATAGTAGTCGAGGAAGAACAGTGGCTCAGCGCCCTGAACCACCAGGTCGTTTACGCACATTGCCACGAGATCGATCCCGATGGTGTCGTGACGTTTTAAATCCATCGCTAAACGCAATTTGGTACCAACGCCGTCAGTGCCGGAAACCAGCACCGGTTCGCGATATTTTTGTGGCAGCGCGCACAGTGCGCCGAAACCGCCTAATCCACCCATCACTTCTGGACGGCGAGTTTTCTTCACCACCCCTTTGATACGGTCAACCAGAGCGTTTCCTGCGTCAATATCAACACCGGCATCTTTATAGCTGAGAGAGGTTTTGTCGGTCACTGCTAAGTCTCCACGCGTTTGCGATAGCAAGAAAAATCGGCGCAATTCTATCAGTCCAGGCAAACGTTTGCGAGCCTATTCTGATCCCAATTTTCGTGGCCCGGTTTTTCCATCGTTTCCATCAATATATCGGTCAAATATGATACTGCTCACGAAAATGAAACCGGGTACACCCTTGTTCTTGCATCCATTACGGCGAATCCACATCATGTCACTGAAACCGGTTTCTGTCTTTGTTTCAGCAGAGCCAATAGCAGATGTGAAAACGGCCACAAGGGATGAACGGAATGAAGATTGCTGCCTTTGATATTGGAGGTACGGCGTTAAAGATGGGCGTTGTTGCCGCAAGCGGTGAACTGCTCGAAAAAGGAAAACAGCCCATCAGCGACAGCGATGGCGACCAGATTCTGGCGGTAATGGAAAGTTGGATTGCGGCCCATCCTGAATGCACCGGTATCGCTATCAGCGCGCCGGGCTACGTTAACCCCCATACCGGTTATATCGAAATGGGCGGTGCCATTCGTAAATTCGATAACTTTGCCATTAACGCGTGGCTGGAAGAACGAACCGGGCTTCCGGTCGCTATTGAGAACGATGCGAACTGTGTGCTGTTGGCCGAGCGCTGGCAGGGCAAGGCTCGCGATATGGCTAACTGCCTGGTGATGACCATCGGCACCGGCATCGGCGGCGCTATCTTCTGTAACAACCAACTGGTGCACGGCGCCCGTTTTCGCGCTGGCGAATTCGGATATATGCAAACCACCCGTCCCGGCTCTCGCGACGTCCGTCGCTACTCGATGAATGAAAACTGCACGTTGCGCGTGCTGCGCTATCGCTACGCGCAGCATATCGGCAAAACGCTGGACGAGGTGACGGGCGAGGAAATTTTTGACCGCTTTGAGGCGGGGGATGCCGTCTGCCAGCGACTGGTGTCGGAGTTTCTCAATGATATCGGCACCGGCCTTTATAACCTGGTGAACCTGTTTGACCCGCAGACCATTTTCATTGGTGGCGGCATCGTGGAGCGGCCTGGCTTCCTGGCGCTGATGCGCGAACATCTGGCCTGGTTCGGCATCGCTGAATATATCGATACCGTCAGCCACGGCAACGATGCCGGGCTTATCGGCGCGGTTTACCATTTCAATCAGCACTATTCGCAGCGACAACTTACTGTTTAACGAGGGAAAGATATGTCTGGATTTAAAGCTGGGTTTCTCTGGGGCGGCGCGGTAGCCGCACACCAACTTGAAGGCGGTTGGCAGGAAGGCGGGAAGGGCGTGAGCGTGGCGGACGTGATGACCGCCGGGGCGCACGGCGTGCCGCGCGAAATTACCAACGGCGTCCTGCCAGGAAAAAATTATCCGAACCACGAAGCCATCGACTTTTACCACCGTTATAAAGACGATCTGAAGCTGTTCGCCGAAATGGGCTACAAGTGCTTCCGAACCTCTATTGCCTGGACGCGTATTTTCCCCAACGGCGACGAGCTGACGCCGAACGAAGCGGGCCTGCAGTTCTATGATGACCTGTTCGACGAATGCCTGAAGCTCGGTATCGAGCCGGTCATTACCCTGTCGCACTTCGAGATGCCGTATCACCTGGTCACCGAGTACGGCGGCTGGCGCAACCGTAAGCTGATTGAATTCTTCGTTCGCTTTGCCAAAGTGGTGTTTACCCGTTACCAGCACAAAGTGAAGTACTGGATGACGTTCAACGAAATCAACAACCAGGCGAACTTCCACGAAGATTTTGCGCCTTTCACCAACTCTGGCCTGAAGTATCAGCCGGGTGAAGACCGCGAGCCGGTGATGTATCAGGCCGCACACTATGAGCTGGTGGCGAGCGCGCTGGCGGTGAAAGTCGGGCATGAAATCAACCCTGCGCTGCAAATTGGTTGCATGATTGCCATGTGCCCAATCTACCCGCTGAGCTGCGCGCCGAATGACATGATGATGGCGATGAACGCCATGCACCGTCGCTACTGGTTCACCGACGTGCACGTGCGCGGCAAGTATCCGCAGCATCTGCTGAACTACTTCGAGCGTCGTGGTTTTGAACTCGATATCACCGATGAAGACCGCCAGGCGCTGGCTGAAGGCTGCGTCGACTACATCGGCTTTAGCTACTATATGTCGTTTGCCACTAAGGCTACCGACGATAACCCGCAACTCGACTACGACGAAACCACCAGTCTGGTTTCCAACCCGTATGTACAGAAATCTGACTGGGGCTGGCAGATTGACCCGGTGGGGCTGCGCTACTCCCTGAACTGGTTCTACGACCACTATCAGCTGCCGCTGTTTATCGTGGAGAACGGCTTCGGCGCGATTGACGTGCTGGAGAGCGACGGCACGGTGAACGACCAGTACCGCATCGACTATCTTGCTGCGCATATCGCCGAAATGAAAAAAGCGGTCGTGGAAGACGGCGTGGATCTGATGGGCTACACCCCGTGGGGCTGCATCGACCTGGTTTCCGCCGGTACCGGCGAAATGAAGAAACGCTACGGCTTTATTTATGTCGATAAAGACAACGAAGGCAACGGTACGCTGGCGCGCAGCCGTAAAAAATCTTTTGCCTGGTATCAGAAGGTGATTGCGACCAACGGCAGCGAGCTCTAACTCGCTGAATACGTAATATAAAACCCCGCGAGTCGGGGTTTATTTTTATCCTGTCTTATACTCTCTGAGGACCCATTCGCCGCTTTGCTTGATCCTGGTCAATCATCATAGGTATGGCGCAATCGGAAAAAAGCGGTATAATCCCGCGATTTTTTTTGTGGCTGCCCCATCTAAAGGAGAAAGAGAATGAAGATTGTGGAAGTTAAACACCCACTCGTCAAACACAAGCTGGGCCTGATGCGCGAGAACGACATCAGCACCAAACGCTTCCGTGAACTCGCCTCCGAAGTCGGCAGCCTGCTGACTTATGAAGCTACCGCCGGTCTGGAAACCGAGAAAGTGACCATCGAAGGCTGGAACGGTCCGGTAGAAATCGACCAGATCAAAGGTAAGAAAATTACCGTTGTGCCAATCCTGCGTGCAGGCCTGGGCATGATGGACGGCGTACTGGAAAACGTACCAAGCGCGCGTATCAGCGTGGTCGGTATGTACCGCGACGAAGAGACGCTGGAGCCGGTTCCTTACTTCCAGAAGCTGGTCTCTAATATCGATGAGCGTATGGCGCTGATCGTTGACCCAATGCTGGCAACCGGCGGTTCCGTTATCGCTACCATCGACCTGCTGAAAAAAGCGGGCTGCTCCAGCATTAAGGTGCTGGTGCTGGTAGCTGCGCCGGAAGGTATCGCGGCGCTGGAAAAAGCGCATCCGGACATCGAGCTGTACACCGCGTCGATTGACCAGGGCCTGAACGAGCACGGATACATTATTCCGGGCCTCGGCGATGCCGGCGATAAGATTTTTGGTACTAAGTAAACGAAAAATAAAAAGAGCCGACTTTGATAGTCGGCTTTTTTTTGAATAAAAAAACTGAGACTAATAACACAGAGGAAAACACAATGACGCGCCGTGCAATTGGGGTAAGCGAAAGACCACCGTTGTTACAGACCATCCCGCTTAGCTTGCAGCATTTATTCGCCATGTTTGGCGCAACCGTGCTGGTGCCAGTCCTGTTTCACATCAACCCGGCCACCGTCCTGCTGTTCAACGGTCTCGGGACGCTGCTGTACCTCTTCATCTGTAAAGGCAAAATCCCGGCTTATCTGGGCTCCAGCTTTGCCTTTATCTCCCCGGTACTGCTGCTGCTGCCGTTAGGCTACGAAGTGGCGCTGGGCGGCTTTATTATGTGCGGCGTGCTGTTCTGCCTGGTCTCCTTCATCGTGAAAAAAGCGGGCACCGGCTGGCTTGACGTGATGTTCCCCCCTGCGGCGATGGGCGCAATCGTTGCCGTTATTGGCCTGGAACTGGCGGGCGTTGCGGCTAACATGGCGGGTCTGTTGCCGCCGGACGGTCAGTCTGCGGATACTAAAACCATCATCATCTCCTTGGTGACGCTGGGGGTAACCGTGTTTGGCTCGGTACTGTTCCGTGGCTTCCTGGCTATTATCCCGATTCTTATCGGCGTGCTGGTGGGCTATGCGCTCTCCTTCGTGATGGGCGTCGTGGACACCACCCCGATTGCCGAGGCGCACTGGTTCGCGCTGCCAACCTTCTATACCCCACGCTTTGAGTGGTTTGCCATCTTTACTATCCTGCCAGCGGCGCTGGTGGTCATTGCCGAACACGTCGGCCACCTGGTGGTGACGGCGAACATCGTCAAGAAAGACCTGATTCGTGACCCGGGCCTGCACCGCTCGATGTTTGCTAACGGTCTCTCCACCGTGATCTCCGGTTTCTTTGGCTCTACCCCGAACACCACCTACGGCGAAAACATCGGCGTGATGGCGATTACTCGCGTGTACAGCACCTGGGTTATCGGCGGTGCGGCAATCATTGCGATTCTGCTCTCCTGCGTTGGTAAGCTGGCGGCGGCGATTCAGATTATCCCACTGCCGGTCATGGGCGGTGTTTCTCTGCTGCTGTACGGGGTCATCGGGGCTTCCGGTATCCGCGTGCTGATCGAATCCAAAGTGGACTACAGCAAAGCGCAGAACCTGATCCTGACCTCCGTTATCCTGATCATCGGCGTGAGCGGCGCGAAAGTGCACATCGGCGCGGCTGAGCTGAAAGGCATGGCGCTGGCGACGATCGTGGGTATTTGTCTGAGTCTGGTCTTCAAACTGATCAGCGTCCTACGCCCGGAAGAAGTGGTGCTGGACGCGGAAGACAGTGAAACCTCTAAGTCGTGATCCTAAAGCCGGGCGGATCGCCGCCCGGTTCTCTCCCCAGCTATTTCTGTGTTAAACTCTTCCCGTTTTTTCGTAAGCCCATGTTGAGGTCTCCTCTGAACGCACCGGCACAGCTCTCTTTGCCACTTTATCTTCCTGATGATGAAACCTTTGCGAGTTTCTTCCCAGGCGATAACCCTTCTTTACTTGCTGCACTGCAAAACGTGCTGCGGCAGGAACACAGCGGATACATCTATATCTGGGCGCGCGAAGGCGCCGGGCGCAGCCATTTGCTGCATGCGGCCTGTGCAGAACTCTCCCAGCGCGGCGATGCCGTGGGCTACGTTCCGCTGGATAAACGCACCTGGTTTGTGCCGGAAGTGCTGGAAGGGATGGAGCAGCTTTCGCTGGTTTGCATCGATAACATCGAGTGCGTGGCGGGAGACGAATTGTGGGAAATGGCGATTTTTAATCTCTATAACCGGATCTTAGAGTCGGGCAACACCCGCTTGCTGATCACCGGCGATCGTCCGCCGCGTCAGTTGAATTTGGGCCTGCCGGATCTTGCTTCGCGCCTCGACTGGGGGCAAATCTACAAGCTCCAGCCGCTGTCTGATGAAGATAAATTACAGGCCTTGCAATTACGTGCTCGTCTGCGCGGCTTTGAAATGCCGGACGATGTGTGTCGCTTCATGCTTAAACGCCTGGATCGCGAAATGCGCACGCTGTTCCAGACGCTGGATCAGCTCGATCATGCCTCCATTACCGCTCAGCGCAAGCTAACCATTCCGTTTGTGAAAGAGATTCTGAAGCTGTAGTACATTTCCCGGCGGCGCTTCGCTTGGCCGGGCTACACGAAGCAGTAGCCCGGCCGAACGCAGTGACGCCGGGTTTACTCTCTAATATCCAGATCGTTAAGCAAATGCTGCATCAGCAGCGGAATTGGCCTGCCTGATGCCACGCTTTTCCCCCCTTCGCGCCACAGCGCCGTACCGCTGACATCCAGATGCGCCCACGGAATATCTGCCGGGCAGAAGTGGTGAAGCAGCCAGGCCGCAGAGGCGCTGATCGCTGCGTTGTTGGTCGGCGTATTGCATAGATCGGCAATGGCGCTCTCCGTTTGCTTTTTCAACCTGGCATCCAGCGGCAGCGACCAGACTTCATCGCCGCTCTGTTCCCCGGCGGTGGTTAAGGCCGAACGCAACGCGTTATCCTGGGTCATCAGCCCGCTCAGATCATAGCCCAGCGCTTTAACCACAGCACCGGTTAGCGTGGCGAGGTCGATAATATACTGCGTTTGCGCATGACGCTGGCTGGCCCAGGCGATAGCGTCGGAGAGCACCAGGCGGCCTTCGGCGTCGGTATTATTAATTTCCACCGTCATGCCGTTACAGGCGCGGGCCACGCTGCCCGGCTGCATGGCGTCGGGGCCGATGGCGTTTTCCGCCAGCGCCAGCACGCCCATCACCCGCACCGGTAATTTAAGCTCAGCGATGCAAAGCATCAGCCCAAGGACGTTGGCTGCACCGCACATGTCATACTTCATGGTGTACATGCCCGCGCCTTCTTTCAGCCACAGGCCGCCAGTGTCGAAAGTTACGCCCTTGCCGACATAGCTGCGCACCGGGCCATGGCTTGCCCCTTCATAATGAATGGCTAGCAGGCGCGGTGGGCGGCTGGCACCTTTGCCTACCGCATGCAGCAGGCCAAGGCTTTGCTCGACAATGGCCTTTTCATCCAGCACTTCACAACGCAGGGTAGGGAAGGGGGCGCACAGACGCAGGGCTTCTTCCACCACATACTGCGGCGTGCACTGCTCGGAAGGGGTATCCGCCAGGCGGCGGGCGGCAATCATGCCGTTGGCTATCGCCTGCTGTTGGCTGAACAGGGTTTCAAGACGTGCCTGTTCAGCGTCGGAACAGAAAGCATCAATATGCGTCAGGCGTACATCGCTTCGTGCGGACGTTTTTAGCCCGAGGTCCGTCAAGGTGTGGGCCTGGTTAAACAGGAAACGCAACGTTTTAGTCAGGACCGTGTTGTGAATGTGCGTACAGTCGAGCAGCACGTTGCTGCATATCGGCGTGGCAAACAGCGGACGCAGGAAGGTGAGCAGCGAGTCGGTCAGGCTGTCCTGCCAGGCGTTTTGCGGCACGATGGTGATACGGGCGAATGGCCCACAGCCGAAACCGGTGTCCGCCAGCTTTCCCTGGGCTGCGCGCGCCGTCATCTCGGCAATAAGCGGGTTATTGCGCAGCACATCCTGCTGGAGCAAAGGGCTGTCGGGCCAGGTGATGAGATGGCTCTGTTCTTGCTCGCTTCCGAGCGTCGTCACTAAGCGGTAGTTAATCATCGTTTATTCCTCGATATGGGCGCGAATGCGGTCGGCATAGGCCTGCATCCAGGCGTCGTCTACCGGCTGATAATGGGTTTTCTCTTTAACGCGCTCGGCGCGGAACACCGTCAGCGGCTGAGTGGCGGTGGCCACCACAAACGAGAAGGTTTTGATGTTGGTTGCCGCGCCGAACTCGCCTTTGCGGTTCATGCAAACCACGGAGAGATCCCCCGCACGGCCAAAGCGCGACATCAGCTTATCTTCCAGTTCGTACACCACCGAATCCGCCGCCTGCTGCGGGGTCATACCCTGTTCCATCCGGCGGACGATTTCGTAGCTGGTGCAGCCTTTCATTAAATCTTCGCCCACGCCGGTGGCGGTAGCCGCGCCGATAAGGCTGTCGCAGTAGAAGCCGGAACCGATAATCGGTGAGTCGCCAATTCGTCCGCGTTTTTTCATAAACAGGCCGCTGGTGGAGGTGGCCACGCTCATCGATCCCTTTTTGTCGAGAGCGATAACGCCGACGGTGTCGTGACCGTCGTAGGGGCTTAGCCCTTTGTCCAGCGTCTCGCGGCAGCGTTTACGGTAGTGCTGCATCGCGCGTTCGGTGAGCATTTTTTTCTCGGCAAAGCCCTGGCTCAGCGCCCATTCGCGCGCGCCCTGGCCGACCAGCAGCGAGTTGTAGCGCTGGCGACCCAGCGCCTGCGCCACTTTCACCGGGTTAGCGATGTCGACCAGATTACCCACCGCGCCAAAGGCCAGCGTATCGCCGTCCATCCAGGCGGCGTCCAGTTCTACCTCGCCGTTCTCGGTCGGTAGGCCGCCATAGCCTACCGATTTGTAGAACGGAAAATCTTCTACTGCGACCACGGCATCCACCACGGACGTTGATGCTGCACTGCCTGCTGCCAGCGCGGACGCCGACTCCTCTACGCCTTCCAGCGCCATACGCCAGGTTGCAATAATTCCCCACATCTTTTTGTTACTCCTGTTTTGCTAGCGTGCTGGATTCCTCAACGGTACTGATCTCCGCATTACGGTACTGCTTATCGACGATGCGCATAAACGGCAGGTACAGCATCGCGCCAATCAGCAGGTTAATGATTTGCATCACGCTGCCGGAAATATGCCCGGTAACGATAAATCCGCTGATCACCGGCGGCAGCGTCCACGGGATAAACACCCCGGTGGTCACGGCGACGGCACCCACTTTCATCGCCAGATACTGGATAGTCACCAGCACCAGTGGCACCAGGTTGAACGGGATCAGCATGATGGGGTTCATAATCACCGGCAGGCCGAAAAGCACCGGTTCGTTGATGTTGAAGATGGATGCCCCCGCGCCCAGTCGCGCCACTTCGCGCATGTTTTTACTGCGTGCGAAAATCAGCATGGCGATGACCAGCGACAGCGTGGCCCCTGCGCCACCCATCCAGATCATGTCGAAAAATTGTTCGGTAATAATGTGCGGCGGTGTGACGCCTGCCTGAATGGCTGCAATGTTGTCGGTCTGGTTTTCCATCCACAGCGGACGGATGATGCCGTTGACCATCGAACCCGAGTTGATCCCCACAGACCACAGAATGGTGATGCTGAATACGGTCATCAGTGCGCCAAAATAGGAGGTGCCGAAATGGCGAACCGGGGTGGCGACGACGTCATAAATGAACTGATGAATGGTGCTGTAGTGGGTGTTCTCAAAGCCGATGCGAATCGCCAGCACCAGAATCATCACCACCAGTGCCGGAATCAGCGCAGCGAAAGATTCCTGTACCGCAGGTGGTACCCCTTCCGGCATTTTGATGACCAGTTTTTTGCGCTTCAGCCAGCAGAACAGCTCGGTCCACAGCAGTGAGCCAATCATGGCGACGAACAGACCTTTGGTGCCAATCCATTCAACCGGCATCACGGTAATGCCGCCGTTTTCGGCAACCTTAATAAACGGCGTCAGGATCAGGAAGCAGACCAGCGCCAGAATGCCGCTGGAGATGCGGTCATCGCCGTAGTGCTCTGCGAGTCGGTAGGCGACAAGGAAGCTGATAAACAGCGACATAGTAGAGAAGACCGCGTTAAACGGGATCTCGATAATGGCGCTCCAGCTTGCGCCGAAGGTGCTGGACATAAACTGCTGATAGCCCTGATTCGGGAACGACGAGATAACCAACAGAATGGAGCCGACGATAATAAACGGCATAAAGGAAACATAGGCACCGCGGATGGCGCCAAGATGACGTTGCTGTGCGGTTTTCGCCGCAATCGGCATCAATTTCTCTTCTAAAAATCCCAGAACATTGTTCATTGTGAACTCCGTATAAGATTAACGGACATTGTGTGTGTTATGTAATAGAAAACGACGAAAGGGATTATGGGAGAAAGCCTGGCCCGGAAAGGTGAAACGGGTCACAATGCACCGACTTGATTCATATAAATCTCATATGATTAGTTATAAACACCTTAAGGAAAGCCATGGAAATTAAGCTGCATGCTAACGCGACAACGACACCGCGTATTCGTAAATACCTCCAGGAATCGGATAAAAGTGACCGTGAACTGGCGCTGGAACTGGGTATTTCCGTGACGACAGTACGGCGCTGGCGTAAGCGTGAGCAGACGGCGGATAAAAGCACGACGCCTGTGGTGATACACAAAGCGATGAGACAAGAGCAGATTGTGTTGATTAACGCGCTGCGCGAAATCCTCCGCGCGCCGTTAGACGATCTGCTGTTTATGGTGCAGGAAGGGCTAGGCATTCCGCTGTCCCGCGCGACGCTCAGCCGTTACCTGACGCCGTCTTATCCGAAAAATGGTGAGGCCATACTGCAAGGTAAGAAGGCGCTTAAAGCGGGCATTCAGCCACAAACGCTGACGTTGCATTACCGCTTTTTGTCGCTGCATATGGACGATGACGGTGACCATCACCTGCTGTGGGCGCAGGAGCCCTTAAGCGGCTGGTGTGCGGCGCGAATCTACTCGGGTATGTCATCGCCGCTGGTTATCCACTGGCTGGATGCGGTGCTGGAACAGTTTCCGGGTGATATCCAATCTGTTGAGATTAAAAGTGATGAGTGGTTAAGCGAAACGTATATTACCGCGCTAAGTCAGCATCTGGCCGAGCGCGAGATAAACGTCAGCGTAACGACGACGGAACGGAAGCATCAGGCGGTGGCGGTCACCGTACCGCTGGTGACGATTATCCCCGCGCTGCGTGCTTGTACGCCAGACGAACTCATCATGAAGCTGTGTGCGTTATTTAACGGCGGAAAGGAACAGAAAAAACTGGGGAATATGACGCCGCAGGCTTTTCTGGAAGCGCTGCGGCTTTAGGGGGAATCAGCGGACGATTTCCAGGACCTGCTCCGGTGGGCGGCCAATGCGTGCCTGCCCGTTGTGGACCACGATAGGGCGCTCAATCAGCTTCGGGTTCTCTACCATCGCCTGAATAAGCTGTTTTTCGCTGAGCTGGCTATCGGCAAGGTTCAGCGACTTGTAGAGATCTTCTTTCTGGCGCATCAGTTCGCGTGCGCTGCCAAGCCCCAGCATCTTGATCAGCTTGCCGATCGTGTCGGCATCCGGTGGCGTGTCGAGGTAAAGCACGACCTCAGGGTCGATACCGTTATCCTTCAGCAGGCTTAAGGTCTCGCGGCTCTTTGAGCAGCGCGGGTTGTGATAAATCGTGACCGAATCCGTCATCGTCTCTCCTATTACATTTTCTGATAAGGGCGGAAGCGTTCCTGCAGCTGACGCAGCTGATCGATACGGGCATCGTAACGAGCCTGCTGCAGGCTGCGCAATTTCACCTGCGCGCTGGCCGCGCTGAGCATGGAAATTGCCTGGTCGAGCCTTCCCACCAACGCCATATTCTCGGCGCGAGCGGCCAGCTCCTGGTCTCGGTTACCCAGTGCGGCTTCCGCCTGGGCGAGCAAATCCCAGCCGTTGGTGTCGTCTTTATTGTTAAAGGTGTAGCGATTAAGAATGGTTGCCGCTTCCGCTGGCTGCCCGCCTTCAAGCAGGGCGTTCGCCAGGTTGAGCTGTAGTACCGGGTTCGTGCGCAGTTCACGGGCATTCTTCAGACGAGTAATGGCCTCGTTGGTTTTCTTCTGCCCGAGATCGATATCCGTTGCCAGGTCAAGATACCAGGCGTTTTGCGGGTCGGCACTCAGCAACGGCTGAAGCTGTTTGCTTGCTTCGGCGTAGTTCTTGGCTTCCATTGCCAGCAGCGCACGTCCGTACTGGGCGGCATGCTGTTCACGAATATTGCCCTTCGACCAGCCGTCAAGCAGGTCGCTGCCGAGCTGGTTTTGCCCGGAGTTGTACATGCCCAGCGTACGTGCTTTAGCAAAGTAGAAATCCGCGGAAGATTGCACGACCACCGGGCGCATCTGGTTCGCGCGGTTACGCGCATCGGCCAGACGGCTTTCCGGCAGGGGGTGAGTCAGCAGCATTTCCGGTGGTCGCGATGAGTAACGCGACTGGTCGAGCAGCTTTTCCATAAAGGCCGGCATGGCCTGTGGGTCGAAGCCTGAACGTTGCAGTACCTGAATACCAATACGGTCAGCTTCTTCTTCATTCTGTCGGGTAAAGCTGATGATGCCCTGTTGGGTGCCCGCCAGCGTACCGCTTAATGCGGCCATACCCGCCTGTGGGCTGGCCATAGCCAGCAGAATTGAGCCGAGCGCGCCGACCCAGGTCAGCGGAGCGTTACGCTTTTGGTCTTCCATTGCGCGCGCAAGGTGGCGCTGCGTCACGTGAGAGATTTCGTGCGCCATAACCGAAGCCAGCTGGCTCTCGGTGTCAGAATAGCGGAACAACGCCGAGTGCAGCACCACGTTACCGCCGAAGAAGGCGAAGGCGTTGATATCGTCGTTATTAATCAGATAAAAGTGGAACGGTGTCCGCACGGAAAACGCGTGCGAGACCAGACGCATGCCGAGTGAGTTGATGTACTGGACCAACAGCGGGTCGTTAATCAGCGGCGCGCTTCCGCGCAGCTGGCGTACGTAATAATCCCCCATCTGCATCTCCTGACCAATGGAGAGCGTGCTTCCTGCGGAGGTGCCCATATCCGGGAGGTTGTCCGCAGAATCTGCAAAGGCGGGAGCAATTTGCCCGAGCGCAAGCGTTGCAATAAGGGATGCCAACAGCGTTTTTTTCAACTGCCTGAACATAACCTCTGTCCTGTAATGTGGGGATGTGCCTGTTTTGACCAACAGCCTAATGTTACGTTCCATTATGTGCTGCTCTGGGAGTGTATCTATCTGCTCACGGGTTGAAAATGATAATCGCGTGATTGTTGGGATAAATATAAAAAGCGGAGTCTTTTTTGTGACACTTCGATACAATTCATCTTCTGTGTGAAAGCAACACGTTCAGGGAATCGATTTATGCTCGAGATGTTGATGCAGTGGTACCGCCGCCGATTTAGTGACCCGGAGGCGATCGCGCTGCTGGTTATTCTGGTGGCAGGTTTTTGCATTTTGTTCTTCTTCAGCGGCCTGTTGGCGCCGCTGCTGGTTGCGCTAGTGCTGGCCTACCTGCTGGAGTGGCCGACCGTCCGTCTGGAGCGGCTGGGCTGGTCTCGTACCTGGGCTACTACCGCGGTGATGGTGCTGTTTATCGGCATTCTGCTGCTGATGGCCTTTGTGGTAATGCCGATTGCCTGGCAGCAGGGGATTAACCTTATCCACGATATGCCCGGCATGCTGAATAAACTCTCCGATTTTGCCGCCACGCTGCCGCGTCGTTACCCTGCATTGATGGATGCGGGCATTATTGATGCGATGGCTGAAAACATGCGTACGCGCATGCTGACGCTGGGCGATTCGGTGGTCAAATATTCCGTCGCTTCGCTGGTCGGGCTGCTGACGCTCGCGGTCTATCTGGTGCTGGTGCCGCTGATGGTCTTCTTCCTGGTGAAGGATAAAGAGCAAATGCTGAACGCCGTGCGCCGCGTGCTGCCGCGCAACCGGGGCCTGGCGGGGCAGGTGTGGAAAGAGATGAATCAGCAGATTACCAACTATATACGCGGTAAGGTGCTGGAGATGATCGTCGTTGGGGTTGCTACGTGGCTTGGCTTCCTGATGTTTGGTCTTAACTACTCGCTGCTGCTTGCCGTGCTGGTTGGGCTGTCGGTACTTATTCCTTATATCGGCGCATTTGTGGTTACCATTCCGGTGGTCTGCGTGGCGCTGTTCCAGTTTGGCCTGGGCACCGAGTTCTGGAGCCTGTTCGCGGTCTATTTGATTATTCAGGGGCTGGACGGAAACCTGCTGGTACCGGTGCTGTTCTCCGAAGCCGTGAACCTTCACCCGCTGGTGATTATTCTCTCGGTAGTGATTTTCGGCGGGCTGTGGGGCTTCTGGGGGGTGTTCTTTGCGATTCCGCTGGCCACGCTGATTAAAGCGGTGGTGCACGCTTGGCCAGATGGGCTGGTGACGGAAGAAGATGTGTCGAATTGACGTGTAGCCCGGGCGAGACGTTTACGCCGACCCCGGGGAAATCCCGGCGTCGCTGCGCTCGGCCGGGCTACGTTATTGGCTTAAGAATTTGCCTGCAGCCAGCCCAGCACGATGTCGTGGTGGTTGGTGGTCTTGAAGTCGTCAAAGACGTGCTCGACTTTACCATCTGCGTCAATCAGGAAGCTGGTACGGTGAATGCCGTCATAGGTTTTGCCCAAAAGGTTTTTTCACCCCAGATGCCAAACTGCTCGCAAACCTGGTGATCTTCATCGGAGAGCAGCGTGAAGTTCAGCAGCTCTTTTTCGGCAAAGCGGGAGAGCTTTTCAGGCTTATCGGTGCTGATGCCCAGCACTTCAACGCCCACTTTTTTCAGCTCATCCATATTGTCGCGAAGGCCGCAGGCCTGCACGGTGCAGCCAGGGGTCATTGCTTTCGGGTAGAAATAGACCAGAACACGTTGTCCCTGGAAGTCGGTTAAATTTACCTGCTCGCCGTCTTGATCGGGCAAACTAAATTTCGGTGCGATATCACCGGCTTTCAGTGGGTTCATTACTCAGCTCCATCCTGTTCGTCATGCTGTGAATAATTGATCACGTTTATACTGCCTTGTGCATTGAGTTCTGTACATAGGGCTTTGAACGCTTGCTCAATATTTGATGCATTTTTCGTAGCGGGACTGTGGGCCGTAATCTGGATGAACAGCTGTGCGACGCCTTCGTTATCGCCCGGCTGCGTGCGTGACACCAGCTCGGCAATGTTCATCTCCCAGCTATCAAACAGCGCGGTAAAGCGCTCAATAATATGCGGCGAATCAGGCACCTCGACCTGCACCCAGACCGTTGCCGGCATCGCCGGACGTGGACGCGCGGTGGTACGTTTCATCACGATAAGCAGATCCAGCTCTGCGCCTTTTAGCGGCAGGGTGGACTCAATCAGCGTAATCGCATTCCAGGAACCGGAAAGCAGCATAATAAAAGTGAACTCATCCCCCAGCATGGCCAAGCGACTGTCTTCGATATTACAGCCGCAGCTGCTCACGTGACGGGTAATCGTATTGACGATGCCAGGGCGATCCGCGCCCAGGGCTGTAATGACCAGATAGTGTTGTAATGAGGCTGTCAAACCTGTTCTTCCTTTAAAAAGGTGCGGTATTCCTTAGGAAAGCATAAAAAAAACCGGCATACAACATTCTGAAGGGCTTCAGTCTCTTGCTTTTATTACAAGACCAAACGTACCATTGAGATTCATGTCCGCACGTCAGCACAGAGGATGGCCCATGTTCACGGGAAGTATTGTAGCGCTTGTCACGCCGATGGATGAAAAAGGTAATGTCGACCGTTCAAGCCTGAAAAAACTGATTGATTACCATGTCGCCAGCGGAACCTCGGCGATTGTCTCGGTAGGGACTACCGGCGAATCAGCAACGCTCAGCCACGAAGAGCATGGCGATGTCGTGATGACCACGCTGGAGCTGGCCGACGGCCGCATTCCGGTTATCGCGGGTACGGGGGCAAATGCAACCGCAGAGGCGATCAGCCTGACCCAGCGTTTTAATAATAGCGGCGTGGTAGGTTGTCTTACCGTTACCCCGTATTATAACCGTCCGACCCAGGAAGGTTTGTTCCAGCACTTCAAAACGATCGCTGAGCATACTGACCTGCCGCAAATTCTGTATAATGTGCCGTCCCGTACCGGTTGCGATATGCTGCCGGAAACCGTAGGTCGCCTGGCGAAGATTAAAAATATTATCGCGATTAAGGAAGCCACGGGGAACTTAAGCCGTGTTCATCAGATCAAAGAGCTGGTTTCAGATGACTTCATCCTGCTGAGCGGTGATGATGCAACGGGTCTGGACTTCATGCAGCTCGGCGGTCAGGGCGTTATTTCAGTGACGGCGAACGTTGCGGCGCGTGATATGGCGGAAATGTGCAAACTGGCAGCTGATGGCCAGTTTGATAAAGCGCGTATCATTAACCAGCGTCTGATGCCGCTGCACAATAAATTATTTGTCGAACCCAATCCGATCCCAGTGAAATGGGCATGTAAGGAATTGGGACTTGTGGCGACCGACACCATGCGTTTGCCGATGACACCTATCACCGACCACGGTCGTGATGTTGTGGCATCTGCATTGAAGCATGCCGGTTTGCTGTAAAGTTTAGGGAGATTTGATGGCTTACTCAGTACAGAAGTCGCGCCTGGCGAAGGTTGCGGGGGTATCGCTGGTTTTACTGCTTGCGGCCTGTAGTTCCGACTCGCGCTATAAGCGCCAGGTGAGCGGTGATGAATCCTACCTGCAAGCAACACCGTTAAGTGAACTTCACGCCCCTGCGGGCATGATTCTGCCGGTTGAAAATGGCGACTATAACATTCCAGTCGCCAACGGCAGCGGTGCCGTCGGCAAAGCGCTGGATATCCGTCCGCCGGCACAGCCGCTGGCGCTGGTTTCCGGTGCGCGTACCCAGTTTACGGGTGATACCGCCACGCTGCTGGTAGAAAATAGCCGTAGCGGTTCTCTGTGGCCGCAGGTTGTCAGCATCGTTCAGGCGAAAAACTACACCATCACCAAACGTGATGATGCTAGTCAGACGCTGACGACGGACTGGGTTGAGTGGAACCGTCTTGATGAAGACCAGCAGTACCGTGGTCGCTATCAGATCTCCGTACAGCCTCAGGGTTATCAGCAGGCTGTAAACGTGAAGCTGATTAACCTCGAACAGGCTGGCAAGCCGGTTGCTGACCGTGCTTCCCTGCAGCGTTATAGCGCTGAAATGCTGAACGTTATCTCTGCGGGCCTGGATAAGAACGCGACGGATGCCGCGAACAACGCCAGAGGCTCTGCCGGTGCAACCTTCGACGTTCAGAGCGCTGCTGATGATACCGGTCTGCCAATGCTGGTCGTCCGTGGTCCGTTCAACCAGGTGTGGCAGCGTCTGCCAGCAGCGCTGGAAAAAGTGGGCATGAAAGTGACCGATAGCACCCGCTCTCAGGGCAGCATCGCGGTGACTTACAAACCGCTGTCCGACAGCAGCTGGAGAGATCTGGGCGCAAGCGATCCGGGCATGGTATCCGGTGACTACAAACTTCAGGTCGGTGACCTGGACAACCGTAGTAGCCTGCAGTTCATCGATCCGAAAGGCCATCCGTTGACGCAGTCTCAGAATGACGCCCTGGTAGCAGCATTCCAGGCAGCATTTACGAAGTAATTAAAGAGGGCTGGAGCAATCCGGCCCTTTTTTCTGTATAGTGACGCAATCGTGTGCGTCGGCAGAAAATGCACAAATATTTATCGTAATCATCACTGGAGTGACAAAGATGCAAAAGCTAGCTGAGTTGTATCGTGGTAAAGCGAAAACCGTATACAGCACCGAAAACCCGGATCTGTTGGTACTCGAATTCCGTAACGATACGTCAGCAGGGGATGGTGCTCGCATTGAGCAGTTCGATCGTAAAGGCATGGTGAACAACAAGTTCAACCATTTCATTATGAGCAAACTGGCAGAAGCGGGGATCCCAACCCAAATGGAAGCGCTGTTGTCTGATACCGAATGCCTGGTGAAAAAGCTGGATATGGTGCCGGTGGAATGCGTTGTGCGTAACCGTGCTGCAGGATCGTTGGTGAAACGCTTAGGGATTGAAGAAGGTATCGAGCTCAATCCACCGCTGTTTGACCTGTTCCTGAAAAACGATGCGATGCACGACCCGATGGTTAACGAATCCTACTGTGAAACCTTCGGCTGGGTGAGCAAAGAGAACCTGGCGCGTATGCAGGAACTGACCTTCAAAGCGAACGACGTGCTGAAAAAGCTGTTTGACGATGCGGGCCTGATCCTGGTCGATTTCAAACTGGAGTTCGGTCTGTTTAAAGGCGAAGTGGTGCTGGGCGATGAGTTCTCGCCGGACGGCAGCCGTCTGTGGGACAAAAAGACCATGGACAAAATGGACAAAGACCGTTTCCGTCAGAGCCTGGGCGGCCTGATTGAAGCTTACGAAGAAGTGGCACATCGTTTAGGCGTTAAGCTCGACTAAGTGATGCACTCCCCGGCCTCGCCCTGCGCGTAGGCCGGATAAGGCGTTTACGCCGCCATCCGGCAAGGTGTGGGTTGCTTGCCTGATGGCGCTACGCTTATCAGGCCTACATCCTCACCGTCGGGAATCCCCGCACAACATTTCCAGTGGTAATCCCCCCCGTAACCGCCTACGATCGTATCAGTATTTCTGAGAATAAGACTGAGGTAGTTATGCGTTGGCAAGGTCGTCGCGAAAGTGACAATGTAGAAGACCGGCGGAACAGTTCGGAATCCCCGATGATGGGAGGGCGCGGCCCTGGTTTTCGCATCCCGAGCGGTAAAGGCGGCATTGTTCTGCTGATTATCGTGCTGGTGGCCGGTTACTATGGCGTGGACCTCACGGGCCTCATGACCGGTGAACCTGTAGGCCAGCAGCAAAACTCTCAGCGGGTGAGCGGCCCGAAAGATGATGAGGCGGCGAAATTTACCTCAGTTATCCTTGCCACTACGGAAGACACCTGGGCGCAGGAGTTTAAGGCGATGGGTAAAACCTATCAGCCGCCGCGTCTGGTGATGTACCGCGGTGCGACCCGTACCGGTTGCGGCACCGGGCAATCGGTAATGGGGCCGTTCTACTGCCCGACCGACAGCACGGTCTATATCGACCTCTCTTTCTACGACGACATGAAAAACAAGCTTGGCGCGGGCGGTGATTTTGCGCAGGGCTATGTTATTGCGCATGAAGTCGGCCACCATGTACAAAAGCTGCTGGGCATCGAGCCTAAGGTGCGCCAAATGCAGCAGGGCGCGTCGCAGGCGGAGGTGAACCGCCTGTCCGTGCGTATGGAGCTGCAGGCGGACTGCTTTGCCGGTGTCTGGGGCCATAATATGCAGAAGCAGGGCATTCTGGAAGCCGGTGACCTGGAAGAGGCGCTGAACGCCGCCCAGGCCATTGGCGATGACCGTTTGCAGCAGCAGGGTCAGGGACGTGTGGTGCCGGATAGCTTTACGCATGGCACCTCACAGCAGCGCTATACCTGGCTGAAACGCGGCTTTGATAGCGGTGACCCGGCGCAGTGCAATACCTTTAGCAAATCGCTCTGACGACATGCCGAAGGTCATGGATGAACTGCTGGCGCACGCTGAGCGCATGGCGCAGGAAGGAATTCGCCGCCTGCTGGTGATAAGCGGCGAACGCGCATGGAGCGAGCAGCAGGCCACGGCGTTTCGCGCCGCGGTGGGTGATGATGTGCTCTGGGTCGGCCTGAGTCCGGTCTCCGAGCCCTTTTGCCCGTCATCTAAGCTGGTGATGCTGCTGGGGCGTGAGTTCCAGCACGCTATCTTCGACGCCCGCGATGGCTTTGATGTCTCCGCTTTTGCCGCACTGGCTGGCACGCTGCGGGCCGGAAGCTGGCTGATACTGCTGGTGCCGGAATGGGGCCAATGGTCCCATCAGGCCGATGTGGATTCGCTGCGCTGGAGCGACACGCCGGAACCTATCGCTACGCCGAACTTTGTCGACCATTTTTGCCGGTCGCTCTCCCGACATCCCGAGACGTTAGTCTGGCGACAGGGCGTGCCGTTGCCGTTCCTTACGTTCTCCGTAAGAGCTGACTGGCATCGCGCTAACGGCGAGCCCGCACGCGAGCAGCAGACGATTTTAGCGGCGTTGGCGAACGCGAGTGCACCGGTGTCGGTAATAACGGCAGAACGCGGGCGTGGAAAGTCAGCGCTGGCGGGTATGCACATCCAGCGTCTGCCCGGTGAGGCTATCGTCACCGCGCCTTCCCGTGCTGCTGCGGAGGTCATTGCCGCCTTTGCTGGCGATCGTTTTCGCTTTATGGCTCCTGATGCGCTGCTGGCGTCGGATGAACGCGCCGACTGGCTGGTGGTTGATGAAGCCGCTGCTATCCCCGCACCACTACTCCAGAAACTTATCGCTCGCTTTCCCCGTACGCTGCTGACCACAACCGTGCAGGGTTACGAGGGCACCGGACGCGGCTTTTTACTTAAACTCTGCGCTGTGTTTCCAGAACGTCACGTTTTCACCCTCAACCAGCCTATTCGCTGGGCGGCAGGGTGCCCGCTGGAAGCGCTGGTTAACGATGCGCTGATTTTTCACGATGAGGCGTTCACGACATCGCCAACCGGTGAGGTGACGCTGGTGCCCGTTTCGCAATCCGCCTGGCGGTCCAGCCCTGAACAACCTACCGCGCTGTACCAGCTTCTTTCCGGCGCCCATTACCGCACCTCACCGCTCGACCTCCGGCGGATGATGGATGCGCCGGGTCAGCATTTTATCAGCGCGGAAACGCCGCAGGGGCTTGCTGGTGCGCTCTGGCTGGTCGATGAAGGCGGATTGTCGCCCGAGCTGAGCCAGGCAGTATGGGCGGGCTTTCGTCGTCCCCGAGGGAATCTGGTAGCACAGTCACTGGCGGCTCATGGTGGCAGCCCGCTGGCCGCGACGCTTATCGGGCGGCGTATTAGCCGGGTTGCGGTCCACCCACAGCGTCAGCGCGGGGGTATCGGACAACAGTTGATAGCGCGGGCGTGGGCGAGGGCGGCGGGATGTGACTATCTCTCGGTGAGTTTTGGTTATACCGAGGCGCTGTGGCGGTTCTGGCAGCGCTGTGGTTTTACGCTGGTGCGTATCGGCACTCAACGAGAGGCGAGCAGCGGCTGCTACGCTGCGATGGCGCTGCGCCCGCTCACCTCGGCTGGAGAGGCGCTGACGCAGCGCGAGCACCGTCGGTTGTGTCGTGAGTGGCGTTGGCTTTCCCTGTGGGTCGATGAAAAAGTGCCGCTCGCGGAAATAACCGAGGCTATCCTTACAGATGATGACTGGTGGGATCTGACCGGGTTTGCTTTTGCGCATCGCCCGATGCTGGCAGCACTCGGGAGCTTGCATAAGCTGTGTGAAGCCAGCACGCTTTCGCTGCCAGCGCTGCGCGGGCGGCTTTCCGGTGATAGCGAACCCGCTCTTTGCACTCGCCTGCGGCTGCACGGGCGAAAAGCGCTGTTGGTGCGCCTGCGTGATGAGGCAGCACAGGCTATGCTGAGTCTTGACGGTGAACGAACAAATCAACTCGCCAAACGTGTCCAACAACTGCAATTTTTTTAACTGACTCATTCAGTTAAATGGCATGGTCATTATTTTGGTGCGGCGTAAACTGACCGTCAAAACCAAGGAGACAGCCATGACACACGATCACTTTGTTGTTCAAAGCCCCGCGAAGCCCGCTCAACAGCTGCTGCTGTTGTTTCATGGCGTGGGCGATAATCCGGTGGCAATGGGGCAGATCGGCAGCTGGTTTGCGCCGCTGTTTCCTGATGCGCTTATCGTTAGCGTAGGGGGGGCGGAGCCTTGTGGTCCGGCGCCAGGCCGCCAGTGGTTCTCCGTGGCGGGCGTGACGGAAGAAAACCGCCAGGCACGCATTGATGCCATCATGCCAACCTTTATTGAAACCGTGCGTTACTGGCAGAAACAGAGCGGCGTGAGTCCCCAAGCGACAGCATTAATTGGCTTCTCTCAGGGGGCAATTATGTCGCTCGAGGGGATTAAAGCGGAGCCGGGACTGGCATCACGGGTGATTGCCTTTAACGGCCGCTACGCGACGATGCCGGAAAAAGCGGACACCGCCACGACCATCCACCTGATTCACGGCGGAGAAGACCGGGTTATCGATCTTGCCTGGGCGGTGAAAGGTCAGGAGGCGCTACAGGCCGCAGGCGGCGATGTGACGCTGGATATCGTTGAGGATTTAGGCCACGCGATAGACGATCGCAGCATGCAGTTCGCGTTGGATCACCTGCGTTATACCGTGCCGAAGCACTATTTCGATGAAGCGTTGGGCGGCAGCCCGCCGAAAAATGACGATCTCATCGAGATGATGTAAGTCTTGTGGGTTCCCGGCTCGCCGGGAGCCTGTAGGCCGGATAAGGCAAAGCCGCCATCCGGTAATTCATGGCGGCGATGCCTGATGGCGCTGCGCTTATCAGGCCTACATGAGAGCGGCCGACTGATGAAGCGATTTATTTCTTCGGCTGGTCCTTCTTCGGCCAGTCGTCGTCGTCGTCCCATTTGTCGTTAAAATCACGGTGCGGAGGCAGCTCCGGTTTATCGGCGAGGAATTTTTTGTGATCGACGCGATTCAGATCTTTGATCACGTTGATAATAACCCCTACCAGAAACACCAGTACCAGAATCCACCAGTATTTTGTCAGCCAATCCATGCGCATTACCCCTTATGTTGTGCCGTCAGGCGACAAGTTGTTCCATGATGCGCTGGTACATCCTCGCCAGCATCTGCAGGTCTGCGGCGTTCACACACTCATTAATTTTATGAATGGTGGCATTCACCGGACCCAGTTCAACAACCTGCGCGCCCATCTGGGCGATAAAGCGACCATCTGACGTCCCGCCGGTGGTCAGCAGTTGTGGTTCTATTTCATTATAGTGCGCGATAGCGTTCACTACCGCGTCGACCAGTTTACCGCGTGCGGTCAGGAACGGCTGTCCGGAAATCCACCAGTCAACGCTATAACGGAGCTGATATTTATCCAGCAGGGCGATAACGCGCGATTTGATCATCTCGTCGGTTAGTTCGGTGCTGAAGCGGAAGTTGAACTGCACGAACAGATCGCCTGGGATCACGTTGTTGCTGCCAGTACCGGCCTGAATGTTGGCAATCTGCATGCTGGTCGGCGGGAAGAATTCGTTGCCCTGATCCCACTCGATCGATACCAGTTCATTCATCCACGGCGCGGCGCGGTGAACCGGGTTATCGGCGAGGTGTGGATACGCCACGTGCCCCTGAACGCCGTGAATGGTCAGGTTGCAGGTCATTGAGCCACGGCGACCGTTTTTAACCACGTCACCCACCACTTCCGTGCTGGACGGCTCGCCCACCAGGCAGTAGTCCAGGCGCTCATTGCGCGCCATCAGCGCTTCAACCACTTTTACCGTACCGTGAGTAGCGCTGGCTTCTTCATCGGAAGTGATCAGGAACGCCAGGCGACCTTTATGATTCGGGTGCTGGGCGACGAAACGTTCTGCCGCCACAACCATCGCCGCCAGCGAGCCTTTCATGTCGGCAGCGCCGCGGCCAAACAGCATGCCGTCGCGGATTGTCGGTTCAAACGGTGGGTTAATCCAGCGGTCAGCATCGCCAGCAGGCACCACGTCGGTGTGGCCTGCGAACGCCAGCGTTTCTCCTTTGCCGCGCCATGCCCAGAAGTTCTGGGTATCGCCAAAGTCCATCGGCTCAATGGTAAAACCTGCTGCACGCAGGCGTTCAATCATTAACGCCTGACAGCCCGCATCGTCCGGGCTAAGAGAAGGGCGGCGAATAAGCTGCTGAGCCAGCTCAATGACTGGGCAAGACATAAACTAGACCTCGTTATTTTCGTTATCTGAAAACAGTAGAACAGGGCCAACGGCGTTAGCGCGCTTTGGCGACCCATTGGCTATAACTGGTATCACTAAAACCCAGCAGCATAGGCTGTGCGGGCGCGCAGAGCAATGGTCGTTTGATGATAGCGGGCATTTCCAGCATCAGCGCGGCAGCGGCGTCGGCGTTGTTGATTCCGGCGCGGACCTGCTCATCCAGCTTACGCCAGGTGGTGCCACGGGTATTCAGCAGCGCTTCCCATCCCAGCTCATTAATAAAGGATGCCAGCAGCTCGGGCGTCAGGCCATCAACGCGATAATCGTGAAAGCGATATTCAACCTGGTGCTCATCCAGCCAGCGGCGGGCTTTCTTGATGGTGTCGCAGTTCTTTATTCCGTAGAGAGTGGTCATGTTCCGCCTTTATATCTGCAGGTTTTAGGGGACTCGAATATACACGTAATTCAGTCCGCTGCCCGTTTTAATTTCATCCGGCCAAAGTGGCTGAAAATCGTACAGTTTATCATGCTGGCTACGCGCTTTTACGTAGTTTGATTGCTTTGTCGTAGGGTAAATTTGTATCATATGATTCACATTCTGATAACTATTTCAGAATGTTGCTGTGCGTCACATTAAATGTCAAAATTCCGGCCCATAGTGACCACAAGCAGTAAAGAAAGGTTGGCAGCGGCAATCAAAGTAATCGGATTAACCGTATTCACAGGTCATACATTTGTACGTAAAATACGCATAATAATAAGAGAGGTAGTTATGATCGAACGTGAACTGGGGAACTGGAAAGATTTTATTGAAGTGATGCTTCGTAAATAATTTTCAGCAATGTGATTAAAAGCGCTGTGTTCTTTCAATTACCATGATGGTGTTGTTTGCAGTACAGAGTAGTTGCATCACATAAAGGTAAAAAGGCGACATTTAAATGTCGCCTTTTCTGTTTCTGGCTTTCGCGTTCAGGCTGGCTGAAACAGCCTGAACGATTTTGTAGCAATTTACTCTGGCTTCTCTTTCAGCGGGAAGCGTCGACGTACCAGTACAAAGAACAGCGGTACGAAGAAAATGGCCAGAATGGTTGCCGAAATCATCCCACCAACCACGCCGGTGCCCACGGCATGCTGGCCGCCGGAGCCTGCACCGGTGGTGAGGGCCATTGGCAGCACGCCGAAGATAAAGGCCAGTGAGGTCATTAAGATCGGGCGCAGACGCTGGCGACAGGCTTCAAGCGTAGCGGTCATCAGATCTTCCCCTTTCTGGTTCAGATCGTTGGCAAACTCGACGATCAGAATAGCGTTTTTCGCCGATAGCCCGATGACCGTCAGCAGACCCACCTGGAAGTACACGTCATTTTCCAACCCGCGCATCCAGGTCGCCAGCAGCGCACCGATAACCCCCAGCGGAACCACTAGCATGACCGAGAAGGGCACGGACCAGCTTTCATACAACGCTGCCAGACAGAGGAAGACAACCAGCAGCGAGATAGCATACAGCGCCGGAGCCTGTGCGCCCGACAGCCGTTCCTGATAGGACATTGCCGTCCACTCAAGGCCGAAGCCGGTTGGCAACTGCTGCACCAGGTTTTGCATCACGTCCATGGCGGTACCGGTACTGACGCCCGGCGCGGCTTCACCAATAATTTCAACCGCCGAGTAACCGTTGTAGCGCTCCAGACGCGGGGAACCAGTCTCCCAGCGTGAAGTGGCAAAGGCGGAGAACGGCACCATCTGCCCGGAATTATTGCGCACGTACCACAGATTCATATCTTCCGGCAGCATGCGGTATTTTGCGGCGGCCTGAACGTACACTTTCTTCACGCGACCGCGATCCATAAAGTCGTTCACGTAGCTTGAACCCCACGCGGTTTGCAGCGTGTCGTTGATATCATCGATAGAAACGCCCAGCGCCTGTGCTTTACGCTGATCGATATCGACCTGCAGCTGTGGGCTATCGTCCAGACCGTTGTGGCGTACGCGCGTCAACTCTGGATTGTTGCCCGCCAGCTCCAGCAGTTTGTCACGGGCAGCCATCAGCGCATCGTGTCCGGCACCGGCGTGATCCTGCAGCTCCATATCGAAACCGGCAGAGCTCCCGAGGCCGCTAATGGCCGGCGGGCTGCTGGCGTAGACACGGGCCTCTTTGATTTTATTCAGCGCTTTGGTGGCGCGTTCAATAATGGCAAACGCGGTGCCGGTTTTGCTGTCACGTTCGTCCCAGTCTTTCAGGCGCACGAACATGCGTGCGACGTTTTGACCGTTACCGCCGGGGCCGGAGCCGATGGTGGCAAAGATGGACGTGACGTTGTCTTTCTCGTTTTTGAAGAAATAATCTTCAACTTGTTCAACTACCTTCAGCGTCTGCTGTTGGGTTGAACCGCTCGGCAGCTGTACCGAGGTGGTGAACATACCGCGGTCTTCCAGCGGCAGGAATGACGAAGGCAGGCGCAGGAACAGGAACACCATACCGCCCAGCAGCAGCACGTAAATCAGCATCCAGCGCACGCTGCGATGGAGAATTCTGGCCACGCCCGACTCATAGCGGCGGGCGCTGGCATCAAAGTGGCGGTTGAACCAACCGAAGAAGCCTTTAGTGCCGTGCACTTCCCCTTTATGAATAGGCTTGAGGATCGTCGCGCATAGCGCCGGGGTCAGAATCATCGCCACCAGCACCGACAGCACCATCGCCGAAACAATGGTAATGGAGAACTGGCGATAGATTGCCCCGGTGGTGCCGCCGAAGAAGGCCATCGGAATAAAGACCGCCGACAGCACCATGGCGATGCCCACCAGCGCGCCCTGAATTTGCCCCATCGATTTGCGCGTCGCCTGCCGCGGCGTGAGCCCTTCGGTACTCATTATTCGCTCGACGTTCTCAACCACCACGATGGCATCATCCACCAGCAGGCCGATGGCGAGCACCATCGCGAACATCGTCAGGGTATTTATGCTGTATCCGCAGGCGTAGAGAATGGCGAAGGTGCCCATCAATACGACCGGTACGGCAATAGTGGGAATCAGCGTGGCGCGGAAGTTCTGCAGGAACAGGTACATCACCAGGAACACCAGCAGGATGGCTTCGAGCAGCGTTTTTACCACATCCTTGATGGAGGCTTTCACGAACGAAGTGGTCTCGTAGGCGACTTTATATTCCAGCCCGTGCGGGAAGTACTGTTTCAATTCGTCCAGACGCTGGATAACCCGCTCGGCGGTGGCCATTTCGTTGGCACCGGAGGCGAGTTTAATCCCTAAGCCGGAGGCCGGGTTGCGGTTATAACGGCTGAGGTAGTCATACTTTTCGGCACCCATTTCCACGGTGGCGACATCGCCCAACGTCACCTCTGAACCGTCCTGGTTGACGCGAAGCGTAATGTCGCGGAACTGCTGCGGCGTTTGCAGCAAAGATTGGGCGTTAATCGTGGCGTTCAGCGCCTGCTTGTCGATAGACGGTGTGCCACCAAGCTGGCCGACCGCAATCTGGGCGTTCTGCGATTTAATGGCATTCGTCACGTCCGCGGTGGTCATCTGATAGCTGTTCAGTTTGGCCGGATCCAGCCAGATACGCATCGAATACTGCGAGCCGTAGGCGTCGATATCACCCACGCCATCAACGCGGCTGATAGGGTCCTGAACGTTACTGGCGACGTAGTCGGAAATATCCTGCTTATCCATGCTGCCGTCGGTGGAGACGAAGGCGATGGTCAGGATGTTGGTATCCCCGGTTTTTCGCACCGTAACGCCCTGGGTTTGCACCGCCTGCGGCAGCTTGTTCATGGCGGTTTGTAGCTGGTTTTGCACCTGCTGCACCGCTTCATCAGGATCGGTCCCGGCGACGAAGCTTAAGGTAATCGTCGCCTGCCCGGTGGCGCTGCTTTGGGAAGACATGTACATCAGGTTATCGATACCGGTCATATTCTGCTCGATAACCTGCGTGACGGTGTTCTCCAGCGTTTGCGCGGAGGCACCAGGATAGTTAGCGGTCACACGCACGTTAGGCGGTGCCAGGTCAGGGTATTGCTCAACGGGTAATGAAAATATCGCCAGGGCCCCTGTGAGGCACAAAAGGATTGCCAGCACCCAGGCAAAAATGGGGCGATCAATAAAGAAATTCGCCATCAGGATCAGAACCTCATGTTGTTCATTTTTTTATGTACTGAATTGCGTGAAACACTGTAGCCGTAAGGCTCTCAGCAATCGTGGAGAAAAAAAGGAGATAATGTAAATTATCATTCCGCTTTTCTGAAACGGTTTGCACATCCTTACGCTATTGGCCTCACGACCTGAAACGTAATTTCATTGAAGCTGAAATTTTTTGATCTGCCACATCATACTGATAAATAGTCCCCGTTTCTGGGCAAATGGACATTGCCTGGGGGATAAGTACTCGGCTAATAAATAGGACTTATAAATATAAGGTTAATTTGGACCATAGGCTGAGAATGTATGAACCGTTTTATTAGGGTAGATAGCCAAAAATGCATTGGATGCAAGGCGTGTGAAGTAGCCTGCGTGATGTCGCATAACAATGAACAGCATGTGTTAACTCCTGCTCAGTTTATTCCACGTATTACCACCGTGAAGATGAATAATCAGCGAGGGGCGGCAACCTGCCATCACTGTGAGGATGCCCCTTGCGCTCGTAGCTGCCCGAACGGCGCGATTCGTCAGAGTGATGATGCCATTCTGGTCGATCAGGCGAAATGTATCGGCTGCAAATCCTGCGTCGTTGCATGCCCGTTTGGCACCATGCAGATCGTGCTGACGCCAACTGCAGAGGGGCGCGTAAAAGCGAGCGCCCACAAATGCGATCTGTGCCATGAGCGCGCGGCGGGTCCGGCGTGCGTGGAAAACTGCCCGGCGGATGCACTTCAACTGATGACCAGTCAGCAGCTTACCGATATTGCTAAAAATCGTCGCCTACAGACCGCGTGCCGGGAAGCGCAGCCGTGGCATAGCGACAGCCGCGCCGTTGCGCCGGAAGTGAAGCGCAGTAAAGTCGAGCAGATGGCACAAACGCCGACACGCGGTGAGGCCGATAAGCTCAACATTGAGGCCCGCAAAACCGGCTTTGCGGAAATCTATCTGCCGCTAAAAGAAGCGCAGGCGCAGCAGGCTTCCTCACGCTGCCTGACGTGCGGCGAGCACAGCATCTGCGAATGGACCTGCCCGCTGCACAACCATATTCCGCAATGGATTGAACGGGTGAACGCTGGTGATATCGACGCGGCGGTAGAACTGTCGCATCAGACTAACCCACTGCCGGAAATCACCGGCCGCGTCTGCCCGCAGGATCGACTCTGCGAAGGAGCCTGCACCATTCGTGATGAACATGGTGCGGTGACTATCGGCAATATCGAACGCTATATCTCTGATCGCGCGCTGGCTAAAGGCTGGCGGCCTACCGTCGGTAACGTTGCCAGCAGCGGCAAACGAGTGGCGATTATCGGTGCTGGCCCGGCGGGGCTGGCGTGCGCCGATATTCTGGTGCGTCAGGGGGTAGAGGCGGTAGTGTTTGACCGCCACCCGGAAATTGGCGGCCTGCTGACCTTCGGCATTCCTTCCTTCAAGCTGGATAAATCGCTGATGGCGCGTCGGCGTGAAATTTTCACTGAGATGGGCATTCGCTTTGAGCTGAACTGCGAGGTGGGTAAAGATATCGCCCTGGAGACGCTGCTTGCTGATTACGACGCGGTGTTTGTCGGCGTTGGGACCTATCGCTCGATGAAGGCCGACCTGCCGAATGAAGACGCGCCGGGCGTTTACGACGCCTTGCCGTTCCTGATAGCCAACACCAAAAACGTGATGGGCATCAGTGAGCTACCTGACGAACCCTATATCAATACCAAAGGGTTGAACGTGGTGGTGCTCGGTGGCGGCGACACGGCGATGGACTGCGTGCGCACCGCACTGCGCCACGGCGCGCAAAAAGTGACCTGTGCCTATCGACGTGACGAAGCCAACATGCCGGGGTCGAAAAAAGAGGTCAAAAATGCCAAAGAAGAGGGGGCCGAGTTTGAATTTAACGTTCAGCCGGTGACCCTTGAACTGGATGAGAAAGGCCACGTGTGTGGTATTCGCCTGCTGCGTACCCAGCTTGGCGAGCCGGATGCTCAGGGCCGCCGACGTCCAATGCCAATACCAGGCAGCGAGTTTGTGATGCCCGCGGATGCGGTGATCATGGCCTTTGGCTTCCATCCGCACAGTATGCCGTGGCTCAATGCCAAGGGTGTCGATGTGGATGACTGGGGGCGTATCCGCGCCAACGTCAATTCGCCTTACCGCTACCAGACCAGCAATCCACAGATTTTCGCCGGCGGTGACGCTGTGCGTGGCGCGGATTTGGTGGTGACGGCGATGGCGGAAGGGCGGCACGCCGCGCAGGGTATTCTCGACTGGCTTGGGGTAAAAATCACTCCAGCGCATTGACGATAGCCGGGCTCGGCGGCGTAATATGTCTTATCCGTATTACGCCGTGGAGCCCGCATGTCCCTGAATATTACCGTCATCAAAGATAAAATCCTCTCCGATAACTACTTTATCCTGCGCAATATCACCTACGATTTAACCCAGCGAAACGGCGATGTGGTCCAGCACAAACGTGAAGTCTATGACCGTGGCAACGGCGCGACGGTGTTGCTGTATAACCGCCAGAAACAGAGCGTGGTACTGGTGCGTCAATTCCGTGTCGCCACCTGGGTTAACGGTAACCTCGACGGAATGCTAATCGAAACCTGCGCGGGGCTGCTGGACGATGATGAGCCGGAAGCCTGCATCCGCAAAGAGGCGATTGAAGAGACCGGCTACCAGGTGAGCAACGTGCGTAAGGTCTTCCAGCTTTATATGTCACCGGGAGGCGTTACCGAGATAGTTCACTTCTTCATTGCCGAATACGATGAGCGTCTGCGACAAAATAACGGTGGTGGGGTGGAGGATGAAGACATTGATGTGTTGGAATTGCCGTTCGCTCAGGCAATTGAGATGATTCGTAGTGGCGAAATTTGCGACGGTAAGACGGTGATTTTACTTCAGTATCTGCAAAGTTCAGGCCTTATGGCGCAATAAAGGACAATGCTCAATCCGATAATTCTGATTGAGACTCGCCGCTTCGCTAGTGAAGATACCCCCCAGTATATTGATGTTTTTTTCTTCTGGGGTTGTACCGTCCATGCGTTACCACGTTCTCCTCTTTTTCTTCTGCATCGGGTTGCTCCCGACGTCGTTGACGTGGGCGGCCCCGGCGCAGCAGCTTTTCTCTGATTGGTTAGTCACCTGTAATAACCAGAATTTCTGCGTAGCGCGCAACGTGGGGTTACACCATGGTCTGGTCATGACGCTCAGTCGCAGCGCCGGGGCGCACACCGATGCCCAGCTCCGCATTGAGCTGGGTGGCCTGGTCAACCCGGTAGCGGCCGTACCGGCGATAGAGCCGCGGCTGCTGCTTGATAGTCAACCGCTTAAGCTCACCGGCGAGCACTGGAAGGTGCAGCCTAAGCTACTGACCACCGGCGATAGCGTCACCATTGATGCCTTCTTACAGCAAATTCAGGATGCCGATGCCATCACGCTGGTGAAGGGCGTTCAGGTGATGTCGCTAAAAGGGCTGAAGGCAGCGCTGCTGTTTATCGATGCCCAGCAAAAACGCGTAGGCAACGAAACGGCATGGGTGCGCAAAGGCGATGAGCCGCCGATGAGCGTACCGCCCGCACCGGCGTTGAAGTCGGCGGTGAAAGCAATTCCTGCTCCGACGCCGCTCAGCCACGACGAATACAACGACCTGCTCGATTTCGGCACCTGGCGTATGAACAATAATCAGTGCTCACTGGATCCTGGCCGCCGCGAAGTCTGGGTGACGGCATTAAGCGATGATAAAGCATTGATAATGACCAGCTGTGAATCAGGTGCTTATAACACCATCTATCTCGCCTGGCTGGTGTCGCGCAAGAAACCCTTTATCACCACGCCCATTCGTCTTCGTTTGCCGTTCCTGCCCGCTGGCAGCGACAGCCGCGATATCGAGTTGGTCAATCTGACTTTCAATGAGAACTCGCGGGAACTGGTGACGTTGGATAAGGCCCGCGGGCTGGGCGACTGCGGCGTGCAGACGCGCTGGCGTTTTGACGGCCAGCGTTTCCGCCTGGTGCGCTACGCCGCGCAGCCAGAGTGCGATAACTGGCAAAGCGCCGACGCGTGGGCGACGCAGTGGGTCTCCGGTTAACGTTTTCTGATTTCCGTAATATAGGTAACGGCCACGTTGGCGGCAAAGTTGGGTATGTCGTCAAACGCCTTCTGGCCTACCGGAGAAGCAAAGGCAGCCATCGCATCCTCTAGTGAATCAAACCACAGTTCAGAAAATCCGTCGATCGGCGAGTCGGGGTAGACCCGGCGGTCGATAGGATTCAACACATAGCCACGTAGCCCCGGCAGTTCGAGGGCAATTTTGCTGTGTACCGCCTGCCAGTGGGCCACAAACTCTTCAAAACTCTGCGTTGTTTTTTTCGTCAGCAGACCGACGTGTTTAAAACCGTTTGCCGTTGTCATCGTGTTCTCCAGCTTATCAACTCAATGATTAATTTAACTATTTAGGATGATGGCTTAACAGGCCTGCTTTGCCACATGATGGTGGTTCGTCATCACGCTGCATACTATGATTGATTTTATTTGGGCGATAAATAGGGGTTGAGTTGCTTCTTTGTAGACATAAATTCTCCAATACGCTAAAGCATAGCGATGGCAACCCAATGGATGAACAACGATGCGAAAAACCGATAATCTTGGCGGTATTACTGCTTTTGTAACGACCGCGCAGCATGGAAGCTTTACCGCCGCCGCAGAGCTGCTGGGGCTGACTAAATCGGCTGTAGGCAAGAGCGTGAGCCGTCTGGAAGCGCGCCTGGGGCTGACGTTGTTCCTGCGTTCCACCCGCCGTTTGAGCCTGACGCCGGATGGGGAAGCCTTCCTCTCCCGCTGCCAGCAGGCCATTGATATCCTTGAGCAGGCAGAAGCGGAGCTCACCGCCCACGTCATTCACCCGGCGGGCAGGCTTCGGGTTGACCTGCCGTCGGCCTTCGGTCGGCAACGTATTCTTCCCATCCTGCTGGCGATTACCCAGCGCTACCCTGAACTGTCGCTGACGGTGACCTTTAGCGAACGCTTTGTCGATCTGATTGAAGAGGGGATCGATTTGGTGGTGCGGATCGGTGAGCTGGCTGACAGCAGCGGGCTGGTGGCCAGAAGGCTAACGACGCAGAAGCTGGTTATCTGTGCGGCTCCCGCGTATCTCAAGGCGTTCGGGGAGCCACAGTGTGTCGATGCTCTCGCGCGTCATCGCTGCGTGGTCGGTTTTCGGCGCAATCAGCCTCTATCCTGGCTTATCAAATCGGCGGACGGAAAGATAACGCGTTTCACGCCGCCGCCCACTTTTGAGATGGCCGACGGCGACGCGATGCTTGCCGCAACGCTTGCGGGCTGTGGGCTATCGCAGCTTCCACGCTGGCTGGTGGCGGAATCATTGGCGTCGGGGGCGCTGGTCGAAGTCCTGGCCGAAACCGCCGGTGGCGAAATGCCTATCAGCGCCATCTGGCCGAAAAATCGTCAGATGCTGCCGAAAATTCGTTATGCGGTGGACGAGCTGATAAAGGCAGGGCTTGAAGGACGGCTGGATTAAAACCATAACTTTTTGGTTATAGCTGGCATAACGAAAAAGCATAGATGGATATCATGATCTTGCTATCGATAATTGGTAACATATAGACAATAAATCAATAACAAATCAAGGCGTGTTCGCAAGAGTATGGCGGCCTTCAAAGTTTACCGGGCTGTCAAAGGCGATACTAGGCGCTTCCTTCGGGAGTGCATCAGGAACGTAATTGCGCTTCACCCTTTTAGTTCGATACGTGAAAGGAACCCCAAATGGACGACCAATTAAAACAAAGTGCCCTCGATTTCCATGAATTCCCTATCCCAGGAAAAATTCAAGTCTCTCCGACTAAGCCGCTGGCAACGCAGCGCGACCTTGCGCTGGCCTACTCTCCGGGCGTAGCGGCCCCGTGCCTGGAAATCGAAAAAGACCCGCTGGCGGCGTACAAATATACGGCGCGCGGCAACCTGGTCGCGGTGGTGTCAAACGGCACCGCGGTACTCGGGTTGGGGAATATCGGCGCGCTTGCCGGTAAACCGGTGATGGAAGGCAAGGGCGTTTTGTTCAAGAAGTTCGCCGGTATTGATGTTTTCGACATCGAGGTGGACGAAACTAACCCTGACAAATTTATCGACGTGGTTGCTGCGCTGGAGCCGACTTTCGGCGGCATCAACCTGGAAGATATCAAAGCACCGGAATGTTTCTACATTGAGCAGAAGCTGCGCGAGCGTATGAACATTCCTGTGTTCCATGACGATCAGCACGGTACGGCTATCATCAGCACCGCGGCTATCCTCAACGGCCTGCGCGTGGTAGAGAAAAATATCTCCGACGTGCGCATGGTGGTTTCCGGCGCGGGCGCGGCGGCGATTGCCTGTATGAACCTGCTGGTGGCGCTGGGGATGCAGAAACACAATATCGTGGTCTGCGACTCGAAGGGCGTGATTTACGAAGGCCGCGAGCCCAATATGGCGGAAACCAAAGCCGCTTACGCGGTGAAGGATGACGGTAAACGCAGTCTCGACGACGTGATTGCTGATGCGGATATCTTCCTTGGCTGCTCCGGCCCGAAAGTGCTGACCCAGGAGATGGTCAAAAAGATGGCACGCGCGCCGATGATTCTGGCGCTGGCTAACCCCGAGCCAGAAATTCTGCCGCCGCTGGCGAAAGAAGTGCGTCCGGATGCCATTATCTGTACCGGCCGTTCTGACTACCCGAACCAGGTGAACAACGTGCTGTGCTTCCCGTTCATCTTCCGCGGTGCGCTGGACGTTGGCGCAACGGCGATTAACGAAGAGATGAAGCTGGCGGCAGTCCACGCGATTGCGGAACTGGCGCACGCCGAGCAGAGCGAAGTGGTAGCCTCCGCCTACGGTGACCAGGACCTGAGCTTTGGCCCGGAATATATTATTCCTAAGCCGTTCGATCCGCGTCTGATCGTTAAGATCGCTCCTGCGGTAGCGAAAGCGGCGATGGATTCCGGCGTGGCGAAGCGCCCGATTGCCGATTTCGATGCGTATATCGAAAAACTGAGCGAGTTCGTCTACAAAACTAACCTGTTCATGAAGCCGATTTTCTCCCAGGCCCGTAAAGAGCCGAAGCGGATTGTACTGGCGGAAGGGGAAGACAATCGCGTGCTGCACGCGACGCAGGAGCTGATTACGCTCGGTCTGGCGAAGCCGATTCTGATTGGCCGCCCAAGCGTCATTGAAATGCGTTTGCAGAAACTGGGCCTGCAGATTAAAGCCGGCGTGGACTTTGAAATCGTCAACAACGAGTCCGACCCGCGCTTTAAAGAGTACTGGCAGGAATACTATAGCTTGATGAAGCGCCGTGGGATTACCCAGGAGCAGGCACAGCGTGAAATGCGCAGCAACACCACCGCGATTGGCTCCATTATGGTGCTGCGCGGCGAAGCTGACGGCATGATCTGCGGCACCATCGGTGACTACCATGAGCACTTCAGCGCCGTACAGCCGCTGTTTGGCTACCGCGACGGCGTTCACACCGCGGGCGCAATGAATGCGCTGCTGCTGCCAAGCGGTAACACCTTTATTGCTGATACCTACGTCAACAACGACCCAACGCCAGAACAGATTGCTGAAATCACCCTGATGGCGGCGGAAAGCGTGCGTCGTTTTGGTATCGAACCACGCGTGGCGCTACTGTCACACTCTAACTTTGGCTCGTCCGATTGCCCATCAGCCAGCAAAATGCGCGATGCGCTGGAGCTGGTGAAGGCACGTGCGCCTGAGCTGATGATTGACGGTGAGATGCACGGCGATGCTGCGCTGGTGGAAAGCATCCGTAATGACCGTATGCCGGACAGCCCGCTGAAAGGCTCTGCGAATATCCTGGTGATGCCAAATATGGAAGCGGCGCGTATCAGCTACAACCTGCTGCGCGTATCCAGTTCTGAAGGGGTAACCGTGGGGCCAGTGCTGATGGGGGTATCGAAGCCGGTACATATCCTGACGCCGATTGCTTCCGTCCGCCGCATCGTTAACATGGTGGCGCTGGCGGTAGTCGAAGCGCAGACCCAGCCGCTGTAACAATGTAGCCCGGGGAGGCGTTCACGCCGACCCCGGGAATGGCACCGAGCTAATCCCGGCGGCGCTTCGCTTGGCCCGGCTACAGGAGCCAGTCTTTCACTTTGATAAATTCGCTTAAGGCGGCTTCCGGGCTGCCTTCTTCCGGCTGGTAGTTATACTCCCAGCGTACCAGCGGCGGCATCGACATCAAAATCGACTCCGTGCGCCCGCCGGTTTGTAGGCCGAACAGCGTGCCGCGGTCCCACACCAGATTAAACTCCACGTAGCGCCCGCGACGATAGAGTTGGAAATCGCGCTCACGTTCGCCGTACGCCATCGCTTTTCGTCGTTCAACAATTGGCAGGTAGGCATCGGTGAAGCCTTTCCCTACCGCTTGCATAAAGCCAAAGCAGTGGTCGAAATCAGGCGTATTCAGGTCGTCAAAGAACAAGCCGCCAATGCCGCGCTGCTCGTTGCGGTGCTTGAGATGAAAATAATCATCGCACCACTTTTTATAGCGCGGATAGACATCCTCGCCAAACGGCAGACACAGGTCTCGGGCGACAGTGTGCCAGTGCACCGCATCTTCCTGAAAACCGTAGTAGGGCGTTAAATCGAAGCCGCCGCCAAACCACCATACCGGCTCAGCGCCCGGTTTTTCGGCGATAAAGAAGCGGACGTTAGCGTGGCTTGTCGGCACGTACGGGTTGCGCGGGTGTACCACCAGCGACACGCCCATGGCTTCAAAACTGCGCCCGGCAAGTTCAGGGCGATGTGCCGTTGCTGATGCGGGCATCGCATCGCCATGGACGTGGGAGAAGTTCACCCCGGCCTGTTCAAAGACGCTGCCATCGCGCAGAACTCGGCTGCGACCGCCGCCGCCAGCTTCACGCTGCCAGCTATCTTCAATAAAGGTGCCGCCATCTACGCGCTCAAGCTGCTGGCAGATATCGTCCTGCAGCTTGAGCAGAAAGGCTTTCACCTGCTGTACGTTGATGGTCATTAACGTCTCTTCGCGTGGGCTTTCTGGTTATCAAACCAGTGGAAGTAGCTGATGATGCCGGAAGCAATCGCATCGGCAATTTTCTGCCTGAACGCGGCGGTACCCAGCAGCTTCTCTTCTCCTGGGTTGGTGATAAACGAGGTTTCCACCAGCACTGAAGGAATGGACGGCGACTTCAGCACCACAAATGCGGCCTGTTCTGTACTGCGACTGTGCAGCTTGTGCACCGGCTTAATTTTCTTCAGCACGTGCGAGCCGAGCGTCAGGCTGTTTTTAATGGTGTCGGTCTGAACGAGGTCAAACAGCACCTGCTGGAGCAGGTGGTCTTTATCCTTGGCCTTTTTACCGGCGAGTTCATCGGCGGCGTTCTCTTTGTCCGACAGGTATTTTGCCATAGCGCTACTGGCCCCACGGTTAGAAAGGGCAAACACCGATGCGCCCGCCGCTGAAGGGTTAGTAAAGCCGTCCGCGTGAATCGACATAAACAGATCCGCGCCGTGCTGATGGGCAATTTCGACCCTGTCGTAGAGCGGAATAAAGGTGTCGCCCGAGCGGGTCAATTTGGCATCGATACCGTTCTTCTGCAAAATTGCGCGGACGTTTTTGGCAATCGCCAGCACCACGTGTTTCTCTTTCGAACCGTTATGCCCAATGGCGCCGGTATCAATACCGCCGTGGCCTGGGTCCAGCATCACTAAGCGTCTGCCCGACGATTTCTTCGCCGGTTTGCTGTGACCGTTGCTGGTTTTTAAATTGGTCTCTTTAGCGACTGCCTGAGAGGCGATCCCCGACAGCGTGAGTGCAGCCAGTCCGGCTTTTAGCACCTGGCGGCGCGAAGTCAGTATTTTTAAGGGTTTAAAAGTGCTCATTCCGGCCTGAGTTGTAAAAACAAGAATCCATATGTTATATCGTATCGCGAATTTCGTTACGACTGTTCGTGATGAGAATTGTTTTACTTTTCATTTCAATACGTGTCTGTACCGTATTATGCCATTTTTTTCACTGTGCCGCGTCAGATATTGGCTAAATTGCCCGTTCACGCCATAATCACTGTTTTTAAACCTGAAAAGGCGGGCAATACCATGGAGATACGCGTTTTTCGCCAGTCGGACTTTGAAGAAGTCATCACCCTGTGGGAGCGCTGCGATCTGTTGCGCCCGTGGAACGATCCGGAGATGGACATCGAGCGCAAGGTTAACCATGACGTGAGTCTGTTTCTTGTCGCGGAAGTTAACGGTGAAGTGGTCGGCACCATTATGGGCGGCTACGATGGCCACCGCGGCTCTGCGTACTACCTGGGCGTGCACCCGGAATACCGTGGCCGCGGCATCGCCAATGCGCTGCTGAATCGCCTGGAGAAAAAGTTGATTGCCCGCGGTTGCCCGAAAATCCAGATCATGGTTCGTGAAGAAAACGACGTGGTGCTTGGTATGTACGAACGTTTAGGCTATGAACATGCCGACGCACAAAGTTTAGGTAAGCGCCTGATAGAAGATGAAGAGTACTGAGTTTTCGCCCGCCGATTACGACCCACAGGGCCGTCTGCGCCTGCCTTTTCTGTTCTGGTGTCTGCTACTGTTGCAGGCGCGGACGTGGGTACTTTTCCTGATGGCGGGCGCATCGCGCAATCAGGGCGATGCGCTGCTGAATCTGTTTTATCCCGACCATAGCCTTTTCTGGATTGGGCTGCTTCCCGGCGTGCCGGCGGTTCTGGCCTTTTTGCTAAGCGGGCGGCGGCATCTTTATCCGCGCCTATGGAAATGGCTGCGCCCGGTCCTGATCCTCGCCCAGCTGATTTTACTGCTCTGGCAGCCGTGGATGTGGCTGGGCGGTGAAGCGCTTTCCGGCGTGGGATTAAGCCTGTTTTTACTCGATATTTTTGCCTTATGGTGGCTTATCACCAACCGGCGTTTACACGCCTGTTTTACGGATGTCGCAGAATAGACGGCACTTTTTGTGTTTACTGGACTCCAATAGGCCTGACTTGAATATATAGGAAGTATCAATGAAATCGCTGCGTTTACTCTTGTGTGCCCTCCCTCTGGCGCTGACCGGCTGTTCAACGTTGTCGTCGGTGAACTGGTCTGCCGCCTATCCGTGGAACTGGTTTGGTTCCTCCGCCGGTGTGACGGAGCAGGGCGTGGGCGGCCTTAATGGGTCCACCGCGCTGAACGAACAGGCGATTAGCGATGCGCTTGGTAGCAGCTATCGTCTGCGTAGCGGGATGAAGGCGCACGACGGTAACATCGTTCATTACTTTGAAGCGCTGCGCGGCGATAAGCTGGCGCTGGTGATTAACGGCGATAGCGGCACCGTTAGCCGCATTGATGTTCTTGATGACAGTATTGAAGCCGCAGATGACGTGAAGGTCGGCACTCCGTTCAATAAAATTTACGATAAAGCCTTTGGCAACTGTCAGGCGACAACGGGAGACGACAGCAACGTCGTCGAGTGTAAGGCCAAAGGCAGCGAGCACATCAGCTACCAGTTCTCGGGCGACTGGCAGGGGCCGCATGGTTTGATGCCGCCGGACGATACCTTGAAAAACTGGACGCTGAAGAAAATCATCTGGCGTCGCTAAATTTGACGCCAGATAGCCCGTAGATGTCAAAAGCGGGTACAATGTGTGAGGTTTTTATATGCCACGACGTCGTGGCATTTTATTTTCAGGAGGAGCGATGTCTCAGGTTCAGAGCGGCATTTTGCCGGAACATTGCCGCGCGGCGATTTGGATTGAAGCCAATGTTAAAGGGGACGTTAGCGCCCTGCGTGCCGGTAGCAAAATTTTTGCCGAAAAGCTGGCGGCGTTTCAGGATAAATTCCCGGATGCGCATTTAGGCGCAGTGGTGGCGTTTGGTCACGACACCTGGCGCGAGCTGAGCGGCGGCGTAGGTGCAGAAGAGCTGAAAGACTTCCCTCCGTACGGTAAAGGACTTGCACCCTCCACGCAGTTTGATGTGTTGATCCACATTCTGTCGCTGCGCCACGACGTAAACTTCTCCGTTGCTCAGGCTGCACTGGCGGCGTTCGGTGATGCCCTGGACGTGCAGGAAGAAGTGCACGGTTTCCGCTGGGTTGAAGAGCGTGACCTGAGTGGTTTCGTTGATGGCACCGAGAACCCGGCGGGCGAAGAAACGCGCCGTGAAGTTGCCGTGATTAAAGACGGTGTTGATGCGGGCGGCAGCTACGTCTTTGTTCAACGCTGGGAGCACAACCTCAAGCAGCTTAACCGCATGAGCGTACCGGATCAGGAAATGATGATTGGCCGCACCAAAGAAGCCAACGAAGAGATCGACGGCGACGATCGCCCGGAAACCTCTCACCTGACCCGCGTTGACCTGAAAGAAGACGGCAAAGGGCTGAAAATTGTGCGTCAGAGTCTGCCTTATGGCACCGCGAGCGGTACCCACGGCCTATACTTCTGCGCGTACTGTGCGCGTCTGCATAACATTGAACAGCAGCTGCTGAGCATGTTTGGCGACACCGACGGTAAGCGCGATGCGATGCTGCGTTTTACTAAGCCGGTGACCGGTGGGTA